>NZ_JBBEGC010000100.1:0-27723 GCF_037401995.1 Saccharothrix sp. CCNWYY140 | reverse complement strand
TTGGCTCCGCCGGGCCATGCGGTGGGGGAACCGACGCCCTTCACCCCCCATCGGTGGTTCGCCCGCCGGCAGGCGCTTTTCAGCTTTTCAGCTTTTAAGCTCTTGAACCTTCACCCCGTGATCGGGATCGTGAACTTCGGCGCAGCTCCCCCAGTGCTAGACACACTCGTGGTCGCCTCCACCGGCGTCCCCGACGAGCCATGCGTGATCCGATGCACGACCAACACCGGCTCATCCCCGGCAATCCCCAACGTGTCCGCCTCCGACCGCGTAGGCAGCCGCGCATCCAACTGCACGGTAGCCACGATCGGGTCCAACCCAGCCGTACGCAGCAACGGAGTCAAATCCGGCTGCGGAGTATCAACCCGGTCCGAGATGTCGTGACCGGTCAACTCTTCGATGGTCGTAGCGACACTACGCGGCAGCCACTGCTGGTCGATGCTGGTCACCCGCGTCCCCGTGTGGTGGTGACGCACCCGGTGCACCACAAGACTCCCGGTGTCCAGCCCGAACCGCTGAGCCACCTCGGGCCCCGCCGCAGTCCAGCCGCTGAGCACGACCTTCGGGTAGGTGGCGCCATCGGGCAGCATCCGAGGCACCTGCTTCTGCGGCGGGATCGTCGTCCCGCACACCAGCGTCCCCAACCCCTGCTTGGACGTCGCCACACCCTGCGCGATGAGCACCGCCACGGCCGCACGCGCGGTACCCCGGGCGACGCCGAAGCGGTCCATCAGCTCGTGCAGCGTGGGCAGGACGCTGCCCACGGGGTACTCGCCACGGTCGATCGCCCCGATCAGGTGATCGGCGATCCGCCGGTACTTCACGTCTTCCACCGTGGCCTCCCCAAACCTGTAGGGACGTGAACAGCGCGCACTTACTAACGAACCGTTCGATACTCTGCTATGGTCTGGACCACCTGTCAAGGGTTCGGCCCTGCTAGCGTGCGCGGCACCGCCGCCCGCGGCACCGCGCCACCGGCGGCTCAGCAAGGGGAAAGCGAGGGCAGGCGTGTCATCCGGATCAGCGGCCACCGGCCCCCACGTGCTGCGGCGGATCAACGCCACCGCCGTGCTCAACGCTCTCCGCTCGAGCACCAACAACGCCGGCAACAACGCCAGCAACAACGCCGGCAACAACGCCGGCAACAACGCAGGCAACAACGCCACCGACAGCCACACCGCCACCGTCTCCGACCTCGTCGTCGCCACCGGCCTCTCCCGCCCCGCCGTAACCCGAGCCCTCACCGCCCTGGCCGAGGCAGGCATAGCCGAGTTCTCCGGCACCACCGAGCACCACATCGGCCGCCCAGCCCAACGCGCCCGCTTCCGAGCCGAACTAGGACACGTGGCCGGCATCGACATCGGCCCGCACAAGGTCGTAGTCCTGGTCGCCGACCTGGCCGGCACGGTCCTGGCCCAGCACCAGGCCGTCACCCCCGCCGGCCACACCGGCGACAGCGTGGTCCGCCTGCTCCGCGACGCGCTCACCGACGTCACCACCGACGCCGGCATCACCCCCACCGACCTGTGGTCGGTCGCCGTCGGCACCCCGGGCATCGTCGACCACGACCGCGGCGAGGTCGTGCTCGCGCCCAGCATCCCCGGCTGGTCGAGCCTGCCCGTCATCGCCGAGCTGCGGGACTGGCTGGGCTGCCCGGTCGCCATCGAGAACGACGTCAACCTCGCCGTCGTCGCCGAGCGGTGGCGTGGCGACGACGGTGACAACCTGCTGTTCGTGCAGTGGGGCGAACGCATCGGCACCGGCATGGTCATCGACGACAAGCCCTACCGCGGCGCGTCCTCGGCCGCCGGCGAACTCGGGTTCATCGACCTCGTCACCGACCTCGACGACGAACCCAAACCCCCCACCGACGGACTCGGCGCTTTCGAGCGGCTCGTCGGCGCCGGCGAGATCCTCCGACTGGGCATGGCCCGCTGCGACCAACCCCTGCGCGACCGCCTCGCGACCACCGGCGACATCGCCGTCCTGTTCGACGCCGCCACCGCGGGCGACCCGGCCGCCGTGTCCGTTGTGGACACCATCGCCACCCGGTTCGCACGCGGGTTGGCCGTGCAGCTGCTCATCATGGACCCGCGGTGCGTGATCGTCGGCGGTGGCGTGTCGAGGGCCGGTGACGTGCTGTTCGACGCCGTCCGCAAGCGCTTGAGCCGACTACTGCTAGTACCCGCCGACTTGCGCGTCTCCGCCCTCGGCGTGAACAACGTGGCCTTGGGCGCGGTCCGGATGGCCCTCGACGCCGTCGAGGAACGGTTGACCGCACTGCTCTGACGGCCGGCCGGGCTCCTGCGGTTGACCGCGCCGCGCTCGCGGTGGAGGGTGATCCGCGTGGGAGCTGCCGAAGAACGCGACGGCGTCGCGCTGACCAACCTCGACCAGCCGCTGTTCGCCGACGCCGGCGCCACCAAGCGCAACCTGGTCGACTACCTCGACGCCGTGCGCGACCGCATCCTGCCGGGCCTGGCCGGTCGCCCCCTCTCCGTCGTGCGGGTGCTGCGCGGCCAGGACCCGTTCATGCAGAAGAACCTGCCCAAGTACACACCGGACTGGGTGAACGCCGTCGAGGTGTGGGCGGAGGCGTCTCGCCGCAAAGTCCGCTACGCGCTGTGCGACGACCGCAAGACCCTCCTCTGGTTCGCCAACCAACGAGCGATCGAGTACCACGTCCCCCTGCACCGCGCCGACGACCGCGAGCACCCCCACCACCTGGTCCTCGACCTCGACCCGCCCGAGGGCGAGGACTTCGGGCACGTCGTCGCCGCGGCCAGGCTGGTGCAACGCGCCCTCGCCGACTCCGGCCTGTCCGGGGCCGTGAAGACCAGCGGCGCCAAGGGCCTGCACGTCTTCGTCCCCATCTCCGCCTCCGACGACGACGCGGCAGCCGCCACCCGAGCCCTCGCCGCCCGCGCCGAACGCCTCGACCCGGACCTCGCCACCACCGCCTACATCCGCGAGGAACGCGGCGGCAAGGTCTTCCTCGACTCGACCCGCGCCTACGGGGCCACCGTCGTGGCGGCCTACAGCCCCCGCATCCGCCCCGGCACCCCTGTCTCGTTCCCCGTGCCCTGGGACGACCTCGACGACGTCCACCCCCGCGACTTCACCGTCCACACCGCGCCGGCACTGCTCGACTCCCGCGACCCGTGGGCCGCGCAACTCCCCGCACCCCAACAGCTCCCGGCCGACCTGGTCGAGGAGGGCCACACCATCCCGGTAGCCCGAGTCGTCGCGATGCACGAGGGAAAGCGCCGCAAACGGGCCGCCCAACAGGACGGGTGATCCACCCTCCCCATCCCGCTCGACACCCCGCCGCAGGTCAACCGCACCTCCGCAGGTCAACCGCACCGCGGCGGTACCGCACCTCCGCGGCACTGCATCGATCCATTGATTCCAATCCACACTGAAGCAATGGAATAAATAGAAAAGCCGCATTTCCCCCGAATGTGCCACGACGAACGTCGCTACCGCCGGCGCTCCCCCAGCCCCCAGGCTCGACGTGGCTTTCCCTACACCCTGCGGAGGCAGCCATGTCCCTGAAGCGGACGACCCCGCTCGCGAGCGCCCTGCTGCTCGCCGCGGCCCTGCTCAGCCCACCGGGTGCCGCCACGGCCCAGCCCACGACGCTGGCCGTGCCCGACATCTCGTTGGCCAACGTCCAGGCGCACCTCAGCAGCCTGCAAACGATCGCCAACAACAACGGCGGCAACCGGGCGCACGGCCGTCCCGGCTACAAGGCGTCGATCGACTTCGTCAAGGCGAAGCTGGACGCGGTCGGGTTCACCACCCAGGTCCAGCAGTTCACCTACAACTCGGCCACCGGCTACAACCTGATCGCCGACTGGCCGGGCGGCGACCCGAACGACGTCCTCATGCTCGGCGGCCACCTGGACAGCGTCGGCAGCGGCCCCGGCATCAACGACAACGGCTCGGGCTCGGCGGGCATCCTGGAGACCGCCCTGACCGTGGCCCGCGAGAACCTCCAGCCGCGCAAGCACCTGCGCTTCGGCTGGTGGGGCGCGGAGGAGCTGGGCCTGATCGGCTCGAAGTACTACGTCAACAACCTGCCGACCACCGAGAAGTCGAAGATCAAGGCGTACCTGAACTTCGACATGATCGGCTCCCCGAACGCGGGCTACATGGTCTACAGCGCGTCCAACCAGCCCTCCGGCTCGCTCGCGCTCCAGCAGACCCTGGAGGCGGCGTTCGTCGGCAAGGTGCCCACCGAGCTGACCTCGGTCGGCGGCCGGTCCGACCACGCGGCCTTCGCGCAGTCGGGCATCCCGATCGGCGGCCTGTTCACCGGAGCCGAGGTGACCATGACCTCGGCCCAGGCCCAGAAGTGGGGCGGCCAGGCCGGCGTGGCCTTCGACCGCTGCTACCACCGGTCCTGCGACACCACCAGCAACATCAACGCCACCGCCCTGGACCGCATGAGCGACGCCATCGCCTACGCCGTGTGGACCCTGGCCGGCACCGGCACCCCGCCCGGCCAGAAGTTCGAGAACACCACCCCGCTGACCCTGCCCGACCTGGCGACGGTCGAGTCCTCGATCACCGTGTCCGGGGTGTCCGGCAACGCCCCGTCGGCCCTGGTGGTGGGCGTGAACATCACCCACACCTACCGCGGTGACCTGGTGATCGACCTTGTCGCGCCGGACGGCACGGCGTACCGGGTGAAGACGTCGAGCAACGACAGCGGCGACAACATCAACACCACGTACACCGTCAACGCCTCGAGCGAGGTCGCCAACGGCACCTGGAAGCTGCGCGTCCAGGACGTGGCCGCCCAGGACGTGGGCACCCTGAACAGCTGGTACCTACAGTTCTGACGCAAAAGCCCCAGTTCTGACGCAGAAGCCCCGGGCCACCCGGCCCGGGGCTCCTCCCATCACCCGCGAGCGTCCTCCACCGGCAGCGGAGCCCCCACCAACCCGGCCGCGAGCGTCGACCCGTCACCCGGGTCGATCACCAGGAACGCCCCACCCCGCCGCACCGACCCGTAGTCGTCCAACGGCAGGGCTTGAGCGGTCCTGATCACCACCCGCCCGATCTCGTTGAGCCGCAAAACCCCTGGCGAGTCCACACTGGACAGCGCCTGCTCGTCGAACCGCGCGTGCAACGTGCCGACCACCGCCTGCACCGTCCGGGTCCCGTGCTTGACCAGCACCCGGTCCCCCGGCGTCAACGGCTTCTCCGCCAACCAGCACACCGTCGCCTCGAACTCGTCGGTCACCACCGGCCGCCCACCGCCGACAACAAGATCGCCACGCCCGATGTCCAGGTCATCGGCCAACAACAACGTGACCGACTGACCCGCCGCCGCCTCCTCCAACGGACCGTCGAACGTGTCGATCTTCGCCACCGTGCTGCGCAACCCGCTGGGCAGCACCTCGACCTCGTCGCCCACCCGCACGGTCCCCGCCGCCACCTGCCCGGCATACCCGCGGTAGTCCAGGTACTCGGCCGTGCGCGGCCTGATCACGTACTGCACGGGGAACCGGAAGGGCGCGTCGTGCGGGTCGGGCTCGACGGGCACGGTCTCCAGGTGCTCCAAGAACGTGGGTCCGGAGTACCACGGCGTCCGCTCGGACCGCTCCACCACGTTGTCGCCCACCAGCGCCGACACCGGGATCTCCAGCACCGCGCCCTCCGGGTAGCCCAACGCCGTGGCGTGCGCGGTGAACTCCTTGGCGATGCGGGTGAACGTGACCTCGTCGTAGTCGACCAGGTCGATCTTGTTCACCGCCAGCACCAGCCGAGGCACGCCCAGCAGCGCCAGCACGGCCGCGTGCCGGCGGGTCTGCTCGACCACGCCCTTGCGCGCGTCGACGAGAAGAACACCCAGTTGGGCGGTCGACGCGCCGGTCACCGTGTTCCGCGTGTACTGCACGTGTCCTGGGGTGTCGGCCAGGACGAACGAGCGCTTCGGGGTGGCGAAGTAACGGTAGGCCACGTCGATGGTGATGCCCTGCTCCCGCTCGGAACGCAGGCCGTCGACCAACAAGGACAGGTCCGGAGTGGTCAGACCCCGGTCGGCGCTGGCCCGATGCACGGCGTCCAGCGTGTCCGCCAGCACGGACTTGGTGTCGTAGAGCAGCCTGCCGACCAGCGTGGACTTACCGTCGTCCACGCTGCCCGCGGTGGCCAGCCTCAACAGGTCGCTCATGGTCAGAAGTAGCCCTCCCGCTTGCGGTCCTCCATCGCGGCCTCCGACAACCGGTCGTCGGCCCTGGTCGCACCGCGCTCGGTCAACCGCGATGCCGCGACCTCCGCGATCACCGTCGCGATGTCCGCCGCGTCCGACTCCACGGCGCCCGTGCAGGAACCGTCGCCCACGGTCCGGTACCGGACCGTCTTGGTCACCAACTGCTCGCCGTCCCGCGGGCCGCCCCACGGACCTTCGGCCAGCCACATGCCATCGCGCAGGAAGACCTTGCGCTCGTGGGCGTAGTAGATCGACGGCAGCTCCACGCCTTCGCGTTCGATGTACCGCCACACGTCCAGTTCGGTCCAGTTGGACAGCGGGAACACCCGGACGTGCTCGCCCGGCCGGTGCCTCCCGTTGTAGAGGTTCCACAGCTCCGGGCGCTGCCGGCGCGGCTCCCACTGGCCGAAGGCGTTGCGCAGGCTGAAGATCCGCTCCTTCGCCCGTGCCCGCTCCTCGTCCCGACGTCCGCCGCCGAACACCGCGTCGAACTTGTGCGAGGTGATCGCGTCCAGCAGGGGCACGGTCTGCAACGGGTTGCGGGTGCCGTCGGGGCGCTCCGCCAGCCGACCGTCGTCGATGTAGTCCTGCACCCGGGCCACCTCCAGCCGCAGGCCGTACTTCTCGACCACCCGGTCGCGGAACTCGATGACCTCGTCGAAGTTGTGGCCGGTGTCCACGTGCAGCAGCGGGAAGGGCACGGGCGCGGGCCAGAACGCCTTCACCGCCAGGTGCAGCAGCAGCGTCGAGTCCTTGCCGCCGGAGAACAGGATCACCGGCCGGTCGAACTCCCCCGCGACCTCGCGGAAGACGTGGATCGCCTCGGATTCCAGGCGCTCGGCGGCTTTCATCGGGCGGTGCCGTCGAGCAGGGCCACCATGCGTTCGACGCACGTTTCGACGGACAGCTCATCCGTACGGAGGTGCAACTCCGGCTGGATGGGGGTCTCGTACGGGTCGTCGAAACCGGTCAAGCCGGTGATCTCACCCCTTTTTGCACGCGCATACAAACCCTTCACATCGCGCGTGGCGCACACCTCGGGCGCGGCGTCGACAAAAACTTCGAGATACCGCAGACCGTGCTCCTCGTGATCCTTTCGAACGGCCTCGCGGGCGGCCCGGTAAGGCGCGATCACGGGGGTGATCACAATAGCGCCGTGACCGGCCAGCAGGCGGGCGACCAGACCCGTGCGGCGGACGTTCTCGGCACGGTCGTCCTTGCTGAAGCCCAGCTCGGGGAACAGTTGGCGGCGCACGACGTCCCCGTCCAGCACCTCGACCGGGTGCGTGCCGGCCAGCCGCGCGGCCAACGCGGCGGCCAGCGTCGACTTACCGGAACTGGGCAATCCGGTCAACCAGATCGTGGCACCCACAAAGTCCCCCTTCGTATTCCCGAAGCACGGCCGGAAAACCAGCCGAGAACATCGTCCGCAAAGCGCAGGCAGTGGTCTCGGTAAACGGCGACCCGAGGCTAGAGCAGCCTGTCAAGGGGTGTCCACAGGCTGGGCACGTCACCCTTTCGGCGGTAGAGGAGGCTCGGAGCCCGATGCTCTGATGAGCGCGGCGCCTGGGGGCCCCGGAATCCATTCACTTACCGCCGCAATAACGCTGTTGCGGCGGCGCGGAAGCACGCCCTGCCCAATTCGCACACCCAAATCTTGGGGGAACGCCACATGAGCCTGTTGCACGCGGACGCCACGCACGCCTCGTCGCCGCTGTTCTCCACGACGCTGTCCCTGCCCGACTGCGACGCCACCGGCTGGGTGGTGGTCGACAGCATGGTGGACGGACTGGCGATGGGCGGCACGCGCATGACCACGACCGTGGACGAGACCGAGCTCGCCGCGCTCGCCCGCGCCATGACGCACAAGTTAGCGCTGGTGGACCTGCCGATCGGCGGCGCGAAGGCGGGTATCCGCCCCAACGGCCCGGTGCGCGACCGCGAGCACCTGATGCGCACGTTCGGCCGCGTGACCCGCCCGCTGCTGCACGGCGGTGTGTACCTGGGCTGCGACCAGGGCACCACGCACCCCGACAGGGACATGTTCTTCGCCGCCGCCGGCTACGACATCGCCACCCGGCCCGGCGCGACCCGCCTGGACGTGGACTGGGCGGAGTTCTGGCGCACGATGGTCGACATCACCGGGTTCGGCGTGGCCACCGCCGCCCTCGGCGCCATCCGGGCGTCGGGCGCGAAGACACCGCAACGCGTTGTGCTGCAAGGGTTCGGCACGGTCGGGCGCGGTGTGGCGCAGCACTTGGCCGCGCACGGGCACCAGATCGTGGCCGTCGCCGACGTCCTGGGCACGGTGGAGGACCCGGCCGGGCTGCCGGTGGACAAGCTCATCGCGTGCACCAGCACCGACGGCACGATCGACCGGTCGGGCCTGCCGTCCTCGGTGCGCGTGCACGACGGTGACCGGGCGTGGCTGAAGGTCGACGCGGACGTGCTGGTGCTGGCGGCGGGCGCGGACGCCATCGACGAGTCGGTGGTGTCGTCGGTGCGGGCGAAGATCGTCGTCGAGGGCGGCAACATGAGCTGCACCAAGCCCGCGCGGCGGATGCTGGGCGAGGCCGGCATGACCGTGCTGCCCGACGTCGTGGTGAACGTGGGCGGCGCGGCGGTCACCGGGTGCATCATCGCCGGGGTCGCGCCCAACGGGCTCAACGTGCCGCAGATGTCGGCGTGGCTGCGCGACTGGATCGCGGGCAAGATCAACAAGAACTGCGAGCTGATCCAGGAGCTGAGCGCGTCGGGCAGCGCGGAGCCGGTGGCCGAGCTGCTGGCCCAGCGGAACATCGCGTGGTGAGCTGGGACCGGCCGGAAGTCCTGGTCGCGCACTCCAAGATGTGGCCGGAGCTGGTGCCCCGGATCGCCGAGGCGGTCCCGGTGCGCCAGGCCGACGCCATCGCCGACCTCTCCCCGGCCGAGCGGGCCGCGGTCGAGGTCCTGGTGGGCTACCAGTTCCCGCCGGACTGCTTGACGCTGCTGCCCAACATGCGGTGGCTGCACCTGACCGGCACCGGCACCGACCACCTGGCGGCGGCGGGCCTCAAGCCCGGCACGCTGGTGACCAATGCGGCCCGCGTGCCGGTGGAGGCGGTCGCGGAGTACGCGGTGGCCGGGCTCTTCATGCTGCTCAAGGACTTCCCTGAGCTGAGCGCGCGACCGGCCTGGTACACCGGGCGCGCGGTGCTGCTGGACGGGTCGACGGTCCTGGTGCTGGGCGGCGGGCGGATCGGACGGGCGGTGGTGCGGCGGCTGTCCGCGCTGGGGGCCCGGTGCGTCGCGGTGACCCGGACCGGCCGCTCCCCCGTGCCGCTGGCGGTCAAGACGGTGAGCGTCGACGAACTGCCGGCAGTCGCGGGTGAAGTGGACCACGTGGTGGCCTGCCTGCCCGCCACCGAACAACCCTTGGTGGACAAGGCGGTGCTGGGCGCACTGCCGTCGCACGCCGCGTTCGTCAACGTGGGCCGCGCGTCCACAGTGGACGATGAGGCGCTGTACGAGGCCCTGCGGTCCGGCCAGTTGCGGGGCGCGTTCCTCGACGTCCACCGGACCGAGCCGCTGCCCGACGACGACCCGGTGTGGCAGGTGCCCAACCTGGTCGTCTCGCCGCACCGGGCCTTCGCGTTCCCGGGCGAACCCGCCGAGGTCGCCCGGACCTTCCTGGACAACCTCGCCGACCTGCGCGCCGGGCGCACGCCTCGCGACGCCGTGACCCCGCGGGAGGACTCGTGACCCCGAACCCCACCCTGCGACCGGAGCCGATGTTCGACGTCGGCGAGGAGGAGTTCCGCACCTCCGTGCTCGCCGAGGGGCGGCTGCGCGAGGAGGACGTGCCGGTGGTGCTGGGCTCGCTGGAGCGCAGCCGCCAGGTGATCAGGGACGTCGCCAAGGCGCACAACGACCTCAAGCCCGCGCCGATCGACGCGCCCGTGGTCGTCATCGGCATGCTGCGCACCGGGACCACGTTGCTGCACAACCTCCTCGCCCTGCACCCGGCCCTGCACGGCCCGAAGCTGTGGGAGCTGGCCGACCCGGTGGCGGCGGCCGGCGACCCGGAGACCTACCCGGCGGTGCGCGCGGCGGCCCAGGCCTACGTGGACGACTACAACCGCAAGGCCCCGGACCTGGCGAGCATCCACTACCTGCACGCCGACCGGCCCGACGAGTGCCTGCGGCTGGTGGTGAACACCTTCCACAGCATGGTGCTGGAGATGCGCTACCGGGTGCCGTCGTTCGGCGAGTGGCTGCACCGGCAGGACCTGACCGTGCCCTACCAGTGGCACCGCCACCAGCTCGAAGTCCTGATGAGCCGCCGCACCGACAAAGAGCAAAAGCCGCTCACACCGGTCCTGAAGTGCCCGTTCCACACGTGGTACCTGCCCGAGCTGGTCGCGGCCTACCCCAACGCCCGGTTCGTGCACCTGCACCGCGACCCGGCGGAGGCGATCTCGTCCACGGCGAGCCTGTGCCGCGCGGTGCGGGGCGCCCGCAGCGACGACCTCGACCTGCCGGAGATCGGCGCGTTCTGGCGCAGCCGGATCGTGCCGCTGACCGAGAAGCTCGCTGACTCGCGGGACGACCTGGTGGCCGGGCAACCGGTCCTGGACCTGCGCTACCGCGAGCTGGTCACCGACACCGAGGGCACCCTGCGCCGGGTCACCGACTTCCTGGGCCTGCCGATGTCCGACGACTTCGCCACCGCCGTCCAGGACTACCTCGCGCGCAACGGCCAGCGCAGCAAGGGCGTGCACCGCTACAGCACCGACGAGTTCGGCCTGGACGCCGACGAACTGCGCTCCGCCACCTCCGCCTACCGCACCCGTTTCGGCGTCTGAACAGGGAGTCTGCGACATGTCCAGTGAGAACGAGACCCGGGCGCGCGCCCTGGTCGACGCGCACAACCAGACGGTGACCGGCGCGGCCGTGCCGGTGGGCGTCCTGACCCCGCTGAGCCTGCCCGGCGACCCGACCGCCGGTGAACTGGTGGTGCGCGGCGCGGTGCTGGGCGCGCGGTTCGTGGCCGAGCACCCCGGCGACTTCTCCATGCGCCAGATCCGGTTGTTCCTGGAGAACGACCAGGTCACCGCGGACCGGGAGCACATGTCCCGGTCCGCGGCGGGCGGCCTGGCCAAGCTGGTGATGCTGGACCAGGTCAGCGCGGTGGTGGGCCAGTGGCACCTGCGCACCAGCCCGGTCGTGGCGGACCTGGCCGAGAAGTGGGGTGTGCCGACGTTCATCGAGAACGGCCACAACACCATCACCGAGGGCCGCAAGAACCTGTTCCGCACGTACTTCTCCATCGCCGACCGCGCCCCGCTGATGGCGAGCTTCGCCTCCGAGCAGGGCTTCAAGCGGGTCGCGGTGGTCGCGGCGGACACCGTGTTCGGGCAGATGCTGGCCGACACGATCTGCGAGGCGCTGGCCGAGGCGATCCCGGACCTGGAGCTGTTCCGCGAGGACTTCGCCCAGGACGGCGTGCAGGACCTGAAGGCGCCCCTCCAGCGGGCTACCGACTTCGGCCCGGACCTGCTGGTCAACGCCGGTGTCGTGCGCACCAACTACATGATCATCGAGGCGGGCGCGGAGACCGGGCTGCTGCCGAAGGTGCCGATGATGGTGTGCTTCCCGTTCCCCATGCGCTCGGCGGACTACTGGGGCTTCGCCGGTCAGGCGGGCACGGGCGTGGTGTGGCCGGCGACCCGGTTCAGCCCGGAGTGGCCGGGCCTGACGTGGACCGGCCGCTGGTTCGTGGACACCTACTACAACGAGTTCGGCAGCTACCCGCCGGACAACGCGCTCAACTCGTTCACCGACGTGGTGGTCATCGGCCAGGCGGCGGCCCTGGCGGGCGCGCACGACCGGGACGCGCTGCGGCTGGCGCTGGAGACCGGCAGCTTCCGCACCTGGCGGGGACCGGTCCGGTTCACCCACGACCACCACCAGCCGCCGGAGATCGTGCTCATGCACTACCAGGAGGTCGGCGACGCGGCGGACAAGGCCGTCGTGGTGTGGCCGGCCGACCAGGCGACCGGCGAGTTCCAGCACCCCTCGGTGAAGCGCTGATGGTCGTGGACGTGCTGTGCCGGTGGCTCGCGGGCCTCGGCGCGGACGAGGTGTGCACCGTGCCCGGCGAGGCGTTCCTGCCGCTGCTGGCCCGCGCCCGCGCGCACGGCCTGCACACGGTGACCACGCGGCACGAGGGCGGGGCCGGGTTCATGGCGGTCGCGTCGGCGCGGCTGACCGGCAAGCCCGGCGTGGTGGCGGTCAACCGGTCCCCCGGCTCGACCAACGTGTCCATCGCGGTGGACGCGGCGGCGGCCGACCCGACGCCGCTGGTGGTGCTGGTGGGCGACATCCCCACCGGCGCCGACCGGCGCACGGCGTTCCAGGGCGCGGACCTGGCGGGCATGTTCGGCGCGCTGGCCACCACGTTCACCCTGACCGTGGACGGGTTGGCCGAGCAGCTGGCCAAGGCGTCGGAGGTGCTGGCCGGTCCGGTGCCGCAGCCGGTGGTGCTGCTGGTGCCCGAAGACCTGTGGACCGCGGAGGCGCAGGTCGAGGTGCCGCCGCCCGCGCCCGCGCTGGCCGAACCGGACCTGGGCGAGCTGCTGCCGGTGCTGACCGACGCGCGGCGCCCGGTGCTGCTGGCGGGCCGGCTGCTGCGGGACCGGCACACCGACCCGACCGCCGGCGACCTGCTGTCGGTGCTGGCGCAGAAGGCCGGGCTGCCCGTGCTGGTGGGCAACAAGCAGCAGGACCTGCTGGACAACCTGCACCCGAACTACGCCGGCCACCTGCACCTGGGCACACCCCGGCAGGTCCGCGAACGTTTGGCGCAGGCGGATGTGGTGGTGCTGCTGGGCGAGTTCGCCGACGAGGTCCACACCTCCGGCTGGTCCGGGCCGCGCCTGCACGTGGTGGACCAGCAGGCCCCCAGGGACGTCCTGGAGGCCCTGGCCGCCGCCGACTGGCCCGCGCCCGAACCCGAGCGCTCGGCGTGGGTGCGCGGCTGGCACGAGCTGGCCGAGGACCTGGCCGCGCCGAACCCGAAGCCGTTCGAGGACGGCATCGACTTCACCCACGTGGCCGCCGCGCTGGACGCGGACCTCCCGGCCGACGCGGTGATCACGTTCGACGCGGGCAACTTCTCCAGCTGGATCCACCGCTACGTCCACGCCGGCCCCCGGCGGCTCATGCTCGCGCTGGGCAACGGGGCGATGGGGTTCGGGGTGCCGGCGGCGGTCGCGGCGGCGCACCGGTACCCGCGGCGGACCGTGGTCGCGGTGGTCGGCGACGGCGGCCTGCTGATGACCGGCGACGAACTGGCCACCGGGCGGGCGCAGGGCCGCTGCCCGGTCGTCGTGGTCGCCGACAACGGCGGCTACGGCACCATCGACCAGCACGCCCGCCGGCAGTTCCCCGGCACCTACTGCGGCACCAGCCTGCACACACCCAACCTCGTCACCTGGGCCGAGGCGTTCGGGATGCCCGGCGAGACCGTGCGCAGCCCGCGCGAGGTGCCCGGCGCGGTGCGGCGGGCGCTGGCGGCCGGACCCGGTGGCTACCTGCTGCACGTGCGCACCAGCCTGCGCGCGGGGCACGCGAACAAGGAGTAGAACGCGATGGAGCTACGAGTGCGGGTCGAGGACCTGGTGGCCCTGGTGGGCGCGGAGCACGTGCTCACCGAGGACGTCCCCGCCCGCTACACGCAGGACCTGTGGGGCAGCGACCGCGTCGGGCACGCGTCCGTCGTCGTCCGTCCCGGGACCGCTGACGAGGTCGCCGCGGTGTTGAAGCACTGCAACGACCACGACCAGCCCGTGGTGGTGCAGGGCGGCATGACCGGCCTGGTCAGCGGCGCGGTGCCCGGCCCGGAGGAGGTCGTGCTGTCCACCGAGCGGCTGACCGCGGTGTCCCCGGTCGACCTGGCCGGGCGGACCGTCACGGCGGGCGCGGGCGCGACCCTGGCCGACGTGCAGGACCTGGTGGCGCGGCACGGGCTGCTGCTGCCGATCGACCTGGCGTCCAAGGGCAGCGCCACCATCGGCGGGTGCGTGGCCACCAACGCCGGCGGCGTCAACGTGGTCGGGTTCGGCATGACCCGCCAGCACGTGCGGTCGCTGGAGGTCGCGCTGGTCGACGGCACGGTGCTGACCCTGTCCACGCCGCTGGTCAAGGACAACGCGGGCATGGACCTCAAGCAGCTGTTCATCGGCAGCGAGGGCCTGCTGGGCGTGGTCACGTCGGCGACGCTGGGCCTCAAGCCCGGCTCGCTGACCCGCACGGGCGCGTTCTGCGCGGTGTCCGACGTGGACGCGGCCCTGACGCTGCTGACCACGTTGCAGCGCAAGCTGCCCGGCGCGGTGACCGCGTTCGAGGTGATGTGGGAGGACGCCTACCGCACCGTCGAACCCTCCGGCATCCGGCTGCCGCTGCCGTTCGGGCACCCGCTGTACGTGCTGGTGGAGTGCCGGGGCGCGGACCCCGAGGGTGACGCCGAACGCCTGGCGGCGGCCGTGGAGGACTGCGCGGACGTGCTGCTGGACGCCGCCGTGGCCACCAACGCGCAGGAACTGGCGGCGTTCTGGGCCGCGCGGGAGCGGATCCCGGCGGAGATCCTGCGGATGCAGCCGCTGTTCGGGTTCGACGTCAGCGTGCCCGCGGGGTCGCTGGAGAAGTGCCTGGACGACATGCGGGCCGAGCTGCGGTTGTCATGGCCGGCCGTGAAGCTGCTGGTGTTCGGCCACCTCGGTGACGACAACGTGCACATCGCGGTCATCACCGGGGAGACGACCCGGGAGCGGAAACCCGAAGTCGAACACATTGTGTATCGTCTCGTCACCGAAAGTGGTGGTTCGATCTCGGCTGAGCACGGCGTGGGTTTCGAGAAGCGTTCCTATCTCGGCTACACGAGGTCCGCGGAGGAGATCGCCCTCATGGGGCGGCTCAAACAGCTCTTCGACCCCCGCGGGGTGCTCAACCGAGATCGCATGATCCCGTGGGGTGAACGAGGCACATGGCAGAACGAGGCGTCAGCCAGTCCGCAGGGTTAACGAGGCGGCAGGCGATCCCGCTGGCGATCGGGTCGGTGGCGGGGTCGGGGATCCTGTTCCTGCCCTCGGCCGTCTACGCCGAGGCCGGTGGCAACAGCCTGCTGGTCTGGCTGCTGTCGACGGTGGTGTGCCTGCCCATGTTGTTGATGTTCGAGGACATGGTGCGCGCCAACCCCGACGGCGACGGCATCGAGGCGTTCATCCGCGACGGCCTGGGCGCGGTGTTCGGGCGGTGCGTGCCGCTGATGTTCCTGGCGCTGGTCGTGGTCGGCCTGCCGTCGGGGGCGATGGTGGCCGGGCGGTACGTGGCGCAGGCGCTGGGCTCGGGCGCGCTGGTGGCCGTGGTCGCGGCGGCGGCCGTGCTGGTGGCGGCGGTGGCGTCCAACCTGGCCGGGGTGAAGACGTCGGCGCGGGTGCAGAACGCGGGCACGTGGGCGTTGGTGGTGATGGCGGCGGTGCTGATCGTGGCCGCCATCCCGGACGTGTCCGCCGGGCTGCCCGCGGTGACGCCGGACATGTCGTCGCTGGGGGTGCTGCTGCCCGGTGTGGTGCTGGCGTTCTGGGCGTTCGCCGGCTTCGAGAACCTGACCTTCCTGTCGAAGGAGTTCCGGGACCCGCGCAAGGACTTCCTGCCGGTGTCGGCGACGGCGCTGGGCGTGTACGGGGTGTTCACCATCCTGTTGACCGTCGCCATCGCCGTGCGCATCCCGCGCGGCGAGGTGGACGAGGTGACCGGGTTGTTGCAGCTGGCCCGGACCATCGAGCCCCGGCAGCTGGTGGTGCTCGCGGTGACCGTGATCGCGTTCGGCGCGATGGTGCTCAACGCGGTGGCGTGGGTGTGGGGTGTGTCCCGGCTGGTGCAGGGCGCCGGCGCGTCGGGGATCCTGCCGCGCTCGCTGGCGGTTGTTTCGCCCACCGGGGTGCCTCGGCGGGCCATCGCGGTGTTGTCGGCGCTGTTCCTGGTGGTGGGGACGGTGCTGGTGGTGTGGCCGGGTGTCGTGGTGGACGCGGTGGCGACGGCGTCGGCGATCTTCATCGTGCTGTACCTGCTGTCGATCGTGTCCTACGCGCGGGTGCGCGGGTTGACCGTGCGCTCGGTGCTGAACCTGGTGCTGCTGCTGGTGCTGGCCGCGAGCCTGGTCCAGTCCGGGTGGCGGTCGCTGTACGCGGTGGTGGTGCTGGCGGTCGCGCTGACCGTGCAGGTGGTGCGGAGCCGGCGGGGTTCCCAGACGGAGAGGTAGGTGTACGGCCGTGGAGTCGATGTTCGTGCGCATCCCGGCGCTGGCCGCCCGGCACGGCGCGATCAACCTGGCGCAGGGCGTCTTCGACCACGGCCCACCGGCCGAGCTGTTGGCGGCGTTGGCCGTCGTGTCGGCGGACCCCGGCGTGCACCAGTACATGCCGAGCGCGGGCGTTCTCGCGTTGCGCGAGGCGGTGGCGTCGGGGTACTCGGCCGAGACGGAGGTGACCATCACCGCCGGGGCGACGGAGGCGTTGCACTGCACTATGGCGGCGTTGCTGTCGTCCGGCGACGAGGCTTTGGTGGTGGAGCCCGCTTACGAGCAGTACGCGCCGGCGATCGTGGCCGCCGGTGGGGTGCCCGTGCCTGTGCGGTTGACCTCTTTGGACGGGTCGTTCGCTTCGCTTTTGGCGGGAGCCGTCACTGCGCGGACTCGGGTGGTCGTGGTGAACAGCCCGTGGAACCCGTTGGGGCGGGTGTTGACCGACGACGAGTGGGACGCGTTGGCGGAGTTGGCTTCGTCGCGCGGGATCGTGGTGGTGTCGGACGAGACGTACGAGCGGTTGTTGACCTCGCCGCCGCGCGGGGTGTTGGACGTGATCGGTGATCCCGAGCTGCGGGTGAAGATCTCGTCGGTGTCGAAGTCCTTGGCGGCCACCGGGTGGCGGGTCGGGTGGGCCATCGCCGGGCCGGGGTTGACGCGGCGGATCCGGGCGGTGCACCAGTTCGTCACGTTCTGCCCGGCCGTGCCGTTGCAGGTGGCGGCGGCGTCGGTGCTGGGGTCGTCCACTGTGGATGGTGTGACCGGCGGGGTCGCTTCCGGTTTGCACGAGCGGGCCGGGTGGTTCGCGGACGCGTTGAACGACATCGGCATCGCGACCAAGCCGGCCGCGTCCCCGTTCTACCTGGTGGCCGATGTGGGGGAACCGGCGTCGGCCTGGTGCGACCGGATGGTGCTCGACGGCGGCGTGGCCGCGCTGCCGTTGTCGGTGTTCTACTCCGCGCCGGTGCCGGAGGTGGATCGGATGGTGCGGTTCGCGGTGTGCAAGCGCCGGGAGACCCTGGAGGAAGCCGCCACCCGCCTGGCCGCCCGCCACTAGCCGCCGGCGGCACCCTCCCTCGATCTGGTGGGCGTGGCACTCCTGGTGATGGGAGTGGCGTTCCTGGTGGGCGTGCTGGGGGTTCGTGCCCGGGGTGACGCGGGGGGACCTGGCGTTCGCGGGGCCGCACACCGGGGCGCTGCTGTTCGGCGTGTTCGCGGTGTCCGTGCCGCACAACCGGCTGCACTTCGCGGGCGGCGTGGGCATGGTGCCGCTGGGCGTGGCGACGACGGCCTTCGAGCGCCGGCGCGGGCAGTACCCGGGGCGTGAGCAGCAAGGGGTGTAGGACCGGGCGCGATGGGTAGGCCTCGGGGGTGGACGAACGGGAGGAGTGACGACCCATGCCCAACCCCGACACCCACGACTACGAGGGGGCACTGGACGTCCGGCTCGCCTACCCGCCCAACGCGGCGGGCGAACGCGCGGCCGGACCGCGCGGCGGCGGAGGCGGCGCGGAGGACGACGGCGGCCTGCACGCCCGCAGCGCGGCGTTCAGCGGCCACACCCTGTTCCCGGCCCGGTTCTCCTACGACGGGGGGAACACGTCCCCGCCGTTGCAGTGGGACGACGTGCCGCCGGGGACGAGGGAGGTGGTCGTCCTGTGCGAGGACCCGGACGCTCCCGGTGGCACCTTCACGCACTGGGTGGTCACCGGCGTCCCGGCCGACGTGAACTCCTTCGCCGAGGGCTCCGTGCCGCAGGGCGCGAAGGTCGGCCGCAACGGCTTCGGCGAGCCCGGGTGGGGCGGTCCGCGTCCCCCGGTGGGCGACGAGCCGCACCGGTACTTCTTCCGCGTGTTCGCCGTGGACCGGCCGGTGGAGCTGCGCGAGGAGGCGACGGCGGAGGACGTGCACGCGGCGGTGCGCGGTCACGTGCTGGCCAAGGGCACCCTGGTGGGCCTCTTCGGCCGGTGATCGTTTTCGACGTCGACTCCCGGCCGGGCGGCTGAACCCGGCCGGCCGGCAGCCGACGTGCGAGGACGGCGGGCGTTCCACCTCGGGGAACCGCCCGCCGTCCTCGCACGCTCACATGCCCACGTCATATGTCACGCCACATGCCGGCATCAGATGTCACACCACATGACCGGCCCAGATGACGCCATCATTCGACCAGCCGGATGACGGCGTCATCTGGCGTCATCTGGCGTCACTCGGCGGCGGCGGGGTCCATCCAGAAGATCTCCCACTGGTGGCCGTCGAGGTCGGTGAAGCCGCGGCCGTACATGAAGCCGTGGTCCTGGGTGTCCCCGTCCCGGCCGCCCGCCGCGACCGCCTTGTCCACCAGCGCGTCCACCTCGTCCCGGCTGCCGACACTCAGGGCGACGACGGCTTCGGCGGTGGTGGTCGCGTCGGCGACCTCGCGCTTGCTGGTGGTCTTGAAGAACTCGTGGCTGAGCAGCATCGCGTAGACGTCGTCGCCGAAGACGATGCAGGTGGCTTCCTCGCCGGTGAACTTCGGGTTGTGCTTGAAGCCGATCGCCTCGAAGAAGGCGATGGACTTGGCCTGGTCGGCGATCGGCAGGTTGACGAACATCTTCACGGACATGCGGAGCTACCCCCATCGGTACCCCGGGACACTGGTGTGTCCCTTGGAAACTTGTGTGTCCGGCGGACACGGGGTGTACGGTAGACACAGATCGACAACGGGCGCAAGCCCCGAATTTCGAAGGTGGCGCGAGTGGCGGAGAACGTGGACTTGTTGTGGGAGCCGCGCGACCGGGGCGGCCGGCCGCAACGCCTCGCGCTCACGGTGGACCGCATCGCCGCCGCCGCCATCGAGGTCGCCGACAGCGAGGGCATGGCGGCCGTGTCGATGCAGAACGTGGCCGCGCGCCTGGACGTCACGAAGATGGCGCTCTACCGGCACGTGGCCAGCAAGGCGGACCTGGTGGCCGTGATGATCGAGTCGGCGGTAGGCGACCCGCCAAACCTCATGACCGTCCCCGGCGACTGGCGCACCCGCCTGACCCGCTGGGCGGACCTGATGCGCGAAACCTGGCGCCGCCACCCCTGGCTACCGGCCGCGACCACAGGCGAACGCCCCACCGGCCCCCGCGAGGTCGGCTGGACCGAGTCGGCCGTAGCCGCCCTATCCGACACCGGCCTCACAGGCGGCGAACGCATGGACGCCGTCTTCCTGCTCAGCGGCCACATCCGCAACACCCAATCCTCAGCCACCGCCGGCACCCAACCCTGGACCACGGACAAAAACCTCCGAGAAGTCCTCCACCGCCACCGCGACCGCTTCCCGGCCTTGTTCGAGGCCGCCACGGAGGCCCACGCAGCCACCCCCACCGACAACGGCTGGACCTTCGGCCTAACCCGAATCCTCGACGGCCTATCCACCCTCATCACCACCCGCCACCACCCCAACCAGCCCTAGCCCTCCACCCTCAGCCCCGACCCTCAGCCCCGACACCACCCGGCCCGAACCGGCCAGCGCCCCACGGCGACCACCCACCTCGCCGCGGCGGCCCACGCAGGCCGGGCAGCCCCACGCAGGCCGGGCAGCCCCACGCAGGCCGGGCAGCCCCACGCAGGCCGGGCAGCCCCACGCAGGCCGCGCTGGCCCGCCACCGCAGCTCGGGCACGCTCGCACCCGACCCGCTGCCGCAGCCTGCGCACGGCCGCACCCGACCCGCCGCCGGCAGCCCGCCCGCCGGGCCGCCCCGGGCCGCCCCGCCTCGCCCCGCCCCGCCTCGCCCCGCCTCGCATGCCCACCCACCCCCGGCACTGCGCGCCGTCACCCGGCGCCGCTCGCCGCCAGCCCTCGATCCCACCGACAGCCCCGCCGCCAACCCTCCACCCCGCCGCCAGCCCGCGCACCGCTCGCCACCGGCCCCAGCCCTCGCCCCCAAGCGCTGCCGCCAGCCCACCCGGCCTCAGCCCGCGCCCCACCGCCAACGCCGCTCGCCGCCAGCCCCCGCCCCGCCGGCCCGCGCCGCTCGCCGCCAGCCTCAGCGCCGCGGCCAGCCCTCGCTCCCGGCACTGCCAGCCGCCAGCCCCAACCCCGCTCGCCACCGACCCCAGGCGTCGCCCCCCAGCGCCGCCGCCAGCCCCAGCGCCGCCGCCGGCCCTCGCCCCCGCCCGCCTCCGCCCCACACCCTCCCCGTCTCCCGCGCTCCTTCCTCACAACACGGGACGCGCGAGTCGGCGGAAGGTCGCGGATCCTGTCATTCACACTTTTGGGGTATGCAACTAGTTGCACAGCACGCCGGTGCACATTACCGTCCAGTAGCATGGCGTTGGAGCACGCGATCCTCGTGTCGCTGGACGAGCGACCCGGCACCGGCTACGAGCTGGCCCGCCGGTTCGACAAGTCCATCGGCTTCTTCTGGGCCGCCACCCACCAGCAGATCTACCGCACCCTCAAGCGCATGGACGAGCTGCACTGGGTGACCGCCGAAGAAGTCCCCCAGGACGGCCGCCCCGACAAGAAGGTCTACCGCGTCGACGATGGCGGGCGGCAAGAGCTTCGGCGGTGGCTGGAAGAAGCCGGCGAACCGGCGACCATCCGGCACGACCTCTCCGTCAAGGTCCGCGGCGCCTCCCTCGGTGATCCGGGCAAGGTCGCCGACGAGGTCGCCCGGCACCGGGACCAGCACGCCGAACGTCTCGACGTGTTCCGCGCCATCGAGAAGAAGGACTTCCCCGACCCGTCCGCCCTGCACGGACGGCGGCTGCACCAGTACCTCGTCCTGCGCGGCGGCATCCGGGCCGAGCAGGCGCTGGTCGAGTGGTGCGACGAGGTCCTGGCAGCCATGCGAACGGACATGCGAGAGGACGGCGGCGCGCGATGACCGACTACCCCACCCTGCTCAGCCCCCTGGACCTCGGGTTCACCACCCTGCCCAACCGGGTGCTGATGGGGTCCATGCACACCGGCATGGAGGACCGCGCCAAGGACTTCCCCGCCCTGGCCGAGTACTTCGCCGAGCGCGCCCGCGGCGGGGTCGGGTTGATGGTCACCGGCGGCTTCTCCCCCAACCGCGCGGGCTGGTTCTACCCGTTCTCCTCCAAGCTCTCCACCACGAGAGAAGCGCACAACCACCGGATCATCACCGACAAGGTCCACGACGCCGGCGGCAAGATCGCGATCCAGCTCCTGCACGCGGGCCGCTACGCCTACCACCCGCTGTCGGTGTCGGCCTCCGCGATCAAGGCCCCGATCTCGAAGTTCCGGCCCCGAGCCCTCACCGAACGCGGCATCCGGAGCCAGATCGACGCCTTCGCCCGCAGCACCGCCCTGGCCCGCGAAGCCGGCTACGACGGCGTCGAGATCATGGGCTCCGAGGGCTACTTCATCAACCAGTTCCTCGCCCCGCGCACCAACAAGCGCACCGACCGCTGGGGCGGCACGCCGGAGAACCGCCGCCGCATCGCCGTCGAGATCGTGCGCCGCTGCCGCGAGGCCGTCGGCCCGGACTTCATCATCATCTACCGGCTCTCCATGCTCGACCTGGTCGAGGACGGCCAGACCTGGGACGAAGTGGTGCAGCTCGGCCAGGAGGTCGAACGGGCCGGCGCGACGATCATCAACACCGGGATCGGCTGGCACGAGGCCCGCGTGCCCACCATCGTCACGTCGGTGCCGCGCGCGGCGTTCGCGGGTGTCACGGCCCGGCTCAAGCCGCACGTGTCCATCCCGGTCGTCACGTCGAACCGGATCAACATGCCGCAGGTCGCCGAGGAGGTCCTCGCGCGCGGCGACGCGGACATGGTGTCGATGGCGCGGCCGTTCCTGGCCGACCCGGAGTGGGTGCGCAAGGCCGAGTCGGGGCGCGCGGACGAGATCAACACGTGCATCGCGTGCAACCAGGCCTGCCTGGACCACACCTTCGCCCTGAAGAAGGCCTCCTGCATGGTCAACCCGCGCGCGGGCCGGGAAACCACGCTCACGCTCCTGCCTACGCGGAAGACCAAGCGGGTCGCGGTGGTGGGCGCGGGGCCGGCGGGGCTGGCGACCGCGGTCGCGCTGGCCGAGCGCGGGCACGACGTGGAGTTGTTCGAGGCCGAGGACGACATCGGCGGTCAGTTCGCGATCGCCCGGCGCATCCCCGGCAAGGAGGAGTTCGCGGAGACGATCCGCTACTACCGCCGCCGCGTCGAGCTGACCGGTGTGAAGCTGCACCTGGGCACGCGTGCCTCGGTGGACGACCTGACCGGGTTCGACGAGGTCGTGGTGGCGACCGGTGTCGCGCCGCGGGTGCCCGCGATCCCGGGCGTCGAGCACGCGTTGTCCTATGTCGACGTGGTGCGCAACGGCGCGCCCGTGGGGCAGAAGGTGGCCGTGATCGGCGCGGGCGGCATCGGGGTGGACGTCAGCGAGTTCCTCACCCACGCCACCTCCCCCGCCCTGGACCTGGACGAATGGCGGGCCGAGTGGGGTGTGGGCGACCCGGCGCAGACCCGCGGCGGAGTCGTGCCGCCCAAGCCCACCGAGCCCGCGCGGCAGGTGTTCCTGTTGCAGCGCAAGGAGTCCCGCATCGGCAAGGGGCTGGGCAAGACGACCGGCTGGGTGCACCGGGCGGCGTTGCAGGCCAAGCGGGTCGAGCAGCTGACCGGCGTGAACTACGAGCGCATCGAGCCGGGCGCGCTGCACATCTCGTTCGGGCCGAAGCGGGAACGGCCGCGCGTGCTGGAGGTGGACACCGTCGTGGTGTGCGCGGGGCAGGAGTCCGTGCGCGACCTGGTCGACGGGCTCACCGAGCGCGGTGTGGTCACGCACGTGATCGGCGGCGCGGACGTCGCCGCCGAGTTGGACGCCAAGCGCGCCATCGACCAGGGCACCCGCCTCGCGGCGACGATCTAGACGGGAGACCACGCATGAACGCGGCTGAACAGTTCCGCAAGGCGATCGAGGCCGGGGACTTCGCGGGTGCCACCGCGTTGTTCGCCGACGACATCACGTTCCACAGCCCGGTGAAGTTCCGGCCGTTCGAGGGCGTCGAGGTGGTGCGGGCGCTGTTCGGCGTCCTCCAACGCACCTTCCAGGACTTCGAGTACGTCGGCCAGTACGACGGCGGGCCGGACGGGCACGTGCTGCGGTTCCGGACCGTCGTCGACGGCAAGCAGGTCGACGGCATCGACCTGATCCAGCTCGACGACGACGGCCGGATCGGCACGTTCACCGTGATGATCAGGCCGTTGTCGGCGCTGACGACCCTCGGCGAGGCCATCTACGCGGGGCTGGTGGCGGACGGGGTCGTGTCGTAACGCAGGATTTGGGGCATGAGCCGACCCTTCACCGCCGAGCACCTGCGACGGTGGGAGGCGCCCGCCGTGCCGGTCTGGGTGTACCGGGGTGTGCTGGTGGTCGGGTGGTGCGTGGCGTTCGGGTACGCCGTGTCCATCCCGGTCACCTGCACACCCGCCTCGCCGTGCCTGCCCGACCCGGGTTTCTCGGTGGCCGCGGCGTTGGTGCTGGTGACGCCGGTGCTGCTGTGGCGCGAACCCGTGCTGGGGTGCTGCGTCGGGGCGTTGTTCGGGCTGCTGGAGGTGGCCTTCGAGTCCCACGACGGGATCCGGCTGGCGTTCCTGCTGCACGGGGTGGCGTGCGCGGTGGTCGCGTTGTGGCTGGTCGAGGCGCGGCGGGCGCAGCACCGGGTGTTCGGCGAGGTCAGCACGGTGGTGACGGTGTCGCGCCCGACGCCGCCGCGGTTCACCGGGCGGTCGCTGGTGGCCGGGCTGATGCTCGTGGTCGGGCTGCTCGCGTTCGTGCGGTACACGGTGGTGGCCTCCACGCTGGCCGACCACGAGACGGCGGCGGTCGAGGTGAACGCGCGGGTGGTCGCGGTCGAGGACTACGCGGTGAAGGTGGCGCTGCCCTCGGGTGAGCGCAGCTTCTCCGTGCTGTCGCCCGGGTCGTACGGGGTGGGCCGGTCGGTGCCCGTGCTGACCGACGGGGACTGGGCGGAGCTGGTGTCCGAGCCCGAGGACGTGACCTTCCCTCTCACCGTCATGGCCGTGGCGCTGGGGATGGCGGCGTTCCTGCGCCTGCGCGACATCTCCGCACGCCGGGCGGCCGACCGCGTGCTCCACGGTCCCGCACCCGCCGTCGAGGTCCTGGTCCGGGCCGACATGCGGGGCCGAGCCGTCCTGCACACGATCGACGGTCGCCCGTTCGGGTCGATGCCGGTGTCCACGCGGATCGAGGACGAGCGGATGCTCGCGGTCGGCGACCTGAGCCACGGCGGCTGGGTCGTGCTGGTGACCCCGGACCAGGCCGTCCTCCCCACCCGTCCCCTGCGCCCACACCGCCGCGTGCTGCCGAACCCCGACGACCTCGGCGAGGAGCTGCTGGGCGTGGCCCTGGAGGTCCCGCCCCTGCCGATGCCCGTGGCCCCGGCGGACCGCGACCGCCGAGCCGGCCTCTGGCTCTTCCTGGCCGCGGTCGCCCTAACCGTCGGTGCCGGCTTCCTCGACGGTCCGGCGGTCATCACCGTCCTGTGGACGGCAGGCACGTGCGCCGTGGCCGGCTGGCTGCGCGGCAGGCCGTCAGCGGTCTTCCACCACGACCACGCGGCCATCCGATCGTGGCTGCGGACCTACCGGGTCCCGTGGTCGGAGATCACGTCCATCCGCCGTGTCGACAACCGACTGGTCCTGGAACTCGAGTCCGGCACAAGGTTCACCCTCGCCCCGAGCCACCGGGACGTCGCCGAACTGGGCGCCATCGCCCGCCGGTTGCACGACCTGTCCCCCCACGGCGGCGAGGTGACCCACCGGCTCGGCGGCGCCTTGCCCGTCGCGGGGTGGTTCCTGCTCGTGGCCGGCGCGATCTTGTGGCTGACGTGACGCCTTTTGCCTGGGGGGCCGGGTCTTGAGCGCCTAGGCTCTGGCGCGTGGACTTCTTCACCGGACCCGACACGAGGGCGGCACAGGCGGCGGTCGAGGTGTGCACCGAGTTCGCCGAACCCTGGCTGCGCAACCACTCGCTGCGGGCCTACTCGTGGGCCGTCGCGTACGGGGCTTCCGCCGGCATCACCGACTACGACGACGAACTGCTCTACGTAGCCGCGCTCATGCACGACCTCGCCCTGACGCCGTTCTTCGACAGCCACCGGATCGCGTTCGAGGAGGCCGGCGGGCGGCTGGCCAAGGTCTTCGCCGCCGGTGCCGGCTGGGACAGCGCGCGACGGGAGCGGTTGAACGAGGTGATCGTGCTGCACATGCGGGACGACGTGCCACCCGAGCAGGACGTCGAGAGCCACCTGTTGCAGATCGCGGTCAGCGCGGACGTGTCCGGGCGGCGGCTGGAGTTGTTCACGCCCGAGTTCACCGAGGAGCTGCTGGGCCGCTACCCGCGCCTCGGTTTCGCCGAGAAGTTCCTGGACCAGGCCCGCGACCAGGCCACCCGCAAGCCCGACTGCGCCGCCGCCGACCTGATGCGCTCCGGATGGCCCGACCGAGTCCTGAACAACAAGCTGGACTGACACTCACCCGGTCCGCTCGGCGTTCTCCGCCCGCATCAGATCCTCACGAGCACGAGCCACCCGCGACCGCACGGTCCCGACCGGACACCCGCAGATCTCCGCGACCTCGGCGTAGGACAGCCCCAGGACCTGCGTCAACAGCAACGCTTCCCGACGTTCCGGGGCCAACCCGGCCAACAGGACGTTCAACTCCACAACGTCCTCGAACCCCGTCGCGGACGGCCGCGCGTCGGACGCCTGATGCACGTCGACCGCCCACGCAATAGCCGGACGAGCCCCAGCAGCCCGCAGGTGGTCGACAACCGTGCGCCGAGCGATCGACAACAACCAGGTCCGCGCAGACGACCGCCCTTCGAACGAAGGCAAGGTCCGCAACGCCCGCAGGTAGACCTCCTGAGTGAGGTCGTCGGCCCGCCCAGGATCGGTGAGATGGGCGACCAACCGCCACACATCCCGCTGGGTGGCCCGAACGAACCGCTCCAACGCCCCCCGATCACCCGCACCGGCCGCCAACGCCAGGGCCGTCACCGCGTCGTCGTCGCGTTTGATCGACACCTCCCCGAGGCTATCCCACGTCCAAATACCGGGAACTCAGGCGTCCCCACAGCCGACAATGTGGGTGTGGACTGCGAGACCTGCCGGGAGGCGTTGTCGGCACAACTGGACGGCGAGGAGGAACCAACACCGGACACCGACGCACACCTGTCAACCTGCCCCGCGTGCCAGTCGTGGTCCGAACAGGCCACCGCCCTGACACGCACCCTGCGCCTGCGCCCAGCCGTCCCGGTCCCCGACCTGACGGACGAGATCCTCGCGGCAGTGCCCCCTAGAACACGCGGCTGGTACCCGAGACTCGGCCTGGCCGGGGTCGCCGTGGCGCAACTGACCTTGGGCCTGTCACAACTGCTGGGCGTACAGACCCCTCACGAGACAGGACACTTGTTCAACGAGAGCACCGCGTGGAACCTGGCCTTGGGCCTGGGTCTGCTGTGGACGGCCCTGAGGCCACGAGCGGCGGCGGGGATGCTGCCGGTGATGGCGGGTTTCGTGGCGGTGGTCGGCGTCTACTCGTTCGCAGACCTGGCCGGCGGGGCTGTGTCGATCGAACGGGTGACATCGCACGGAATCCTGGTAGTGGGCTTGGTACTGCTACTCCTGGTACACCGAGGCCGCCACACCCCAGACGACGACCAAGCCAGGACCCCAGGCACCACCCCAACCCTGCCAGACTCCCCCACCACCACCCCCAACCCGTCCCCACACCCCCACCCACGCCGCCGCCCACACCTACGCCCAGTCGGCCGCCGCCACGCCGCCTAACTCCGCCAGCCCACCCGAGCGTCGCCCGCCCCCACGCCGCAGCCTCACCCTGAGATCCCACGCTGCGGCCCCACCCTTGCCGCCTCACCCTGCGGCCACCTGCGGCACCCTCCTGCGGCGAGTCGTGGCCTCCGGCCCCCGTCTCCATTGTCCCACCGAGGTCTGACATTTTGAGGGGCGCACGGAGCTAAGACCACGCGCATGAATCCACCCCTGTCCTGCCCTCGCGCCCGCAGGGCGCTCGAAGTAGCTCGCGCAGCAAACCACCCTCCTGGGCTTCTTCCGTCATCCCCGTATGGCCTGCCCGAAGGGCTACCACAGATTTCCCCGGGTGCAGCCGAAAG
>NZ_JBBEGC010000099.1:0-27891 GCF_037401995.1 Saccharothrix sp. CCNWYY140 | reverse complement strand
CTTGAACCAGATCGGCCACCACCGGCGTGACCAGCACCAGAGCGCCCCCGGCAGGATTCGAACCTGCGACCTCGGGATTAGAAGTCCCTCGCTCTCTCCACTGAGCTACGGAGGCTTGAGGGCAGCGACCACGCGCTGTAGCAGGGTAGCTGCCCCACCGGACACATCGTCCGGAAGGCGCGGACCGTTTCGTCCAGGCACCAGAAGAGTGATCAAGACGGCCTAAAAGTGAGGTGGATCACTCCGGTGGGGCTGTCGAGTCGCGCTCCACGAGCGTGACCGGCAGTCTGGACGGCTCTCCTGGTCTCCCTCCGTCCAGGAGGCGCAGGGCCAGTTCGCCGGCTCGCCGACCCTTCTCCGTCAAGAGTTGACGGACAGTAGTCAGCGGTGGGTTGGAGTGTTGGGCGAACGGCACGTCGTCGAAGCCCACCACCGACACGTCGCCGGGCACGTCCAGGCCCAGCTCGCCGGCCGCCTGGAGGGCGCCGAAGGCCAGCTCATCCGACGCGCACAGCAGCGCAGTGGGGCGAGGGGACAGCCTGAGCAGGCCTCGGGCGGCGGTTCGGCCCAGGTCTCGGCGGCTGCCGGGGACCTCGAAGACCGGGGTGTCGGGGCCGGTCACGGCCAGGAAGCCGGCGAGGCGGTCGCGAGACACGCGGAAGACGGCCGACGAAACGCGAGCAGGAGGCGCGATGCCGGAGTAGCCGTCCGGGTTCAGCCCGAACGTGATGACCCCGAAGCGCACATGCCCCAGGGAACGCAGGTGGGCCGCCGCCATCCGCGCGCCGCCCTCGTCGTCGACCTCCACGCGAGCCGTGTCCGGCAGCACGGGCTGGTCGATGACCACCAGCGGCAAGCCCCGCGCACGAACGGCGTCCAGGGCGGGCGCGTTGTCGGGCAGCGAATAAGCGACCACGACGTCCGCAGCGGCTCGGGCGACGGTGGACGGCCGCGGGCCGCCGGTCTCGTTTCCGGGCATCAGGACCAGGCAGTGGTCGTGGCCGTCGACGGTGGAGGCCAGGCCGTCCAGCACGATCGACACCGCCGGGTCGGAGAACGCCGCCGACAGCTGCTGGCCGAGCATGAAGCCCACGGCCGCGCTGTGCCGCGTCGCCAGGCTGCGGGCCACGGGGTCCGGCCCGGCGTACCCGATGGACGCCGCCGTCTCCAGGATCCGCTCCCGCAACGCCGCCGACAGCTGGTCCGGCCGGTTGTAGGCGTTGGAGACCGTCGCGCGGGACACCCCCACCGCACTGGCGACGGTGTCGAGGGTCGGCTTCCGGGGGCGGTCCACGTGATGAGGTTAACCGGGTAATCGGTTGGACGTTCTGAAGCGCTTCAGTCACACTCGAACGCGTGTCCCGTGCAGCCGTCTTCGCCGTCTTCCTCTTCAACGGCGCCCTCTTCCTGTCCTGGGCTGCCCGGATGCCCGCGCTCGCGGCCCAGGTCGGCGCGTCCGAGGGCACCCTGGGCCTCGCCCTGCTGGGTGCGAGCATCGGCCTCGCCCTCACCGCGCCCTTCGCCGCACGCGCCTGCGCCACGCTCGGCGCGCGCAAGCTGGTGGTCGTCGGCGTCGCCGTCACGGTCCTCGGCGTGCCCGCCCTCGCCCTCGCCGACACCCCGCTCCACCTGGGCCTGAACCTGTTCGTCCTGGGCGCCTCGGGCGCGACCCTCGACGTCGGCATGAACGTCGCCGCGGTCGCCGTCACCCGTGCCCTCGACCGGCCCTTGATGCCCCAGTTCCACGCCGGCTTCAGCATCGGCGGACTGGTCGGCTCGCTGGGCGCCGCAGCCGCAGCCGGCGCGGGCTGGGGGCTGACCCGGCACCTGATCACCGCGGCCATCATCGGCGCGATCGCGATGGCCGCGCTCTTCCGCCACATCCCGGGCGCGACCGGGGAGACCGCCGAGACGAGCCAGGACCGCCGGCCCGTCCTGCGCCGACCGGTGCTGTGGCTGCTGGCGGGCATCACGCTGTTCTCCGCCATCGCCGAAGGGGCCGCCTCCGACTGGTCCGCCCTGTTCTTCGTGCAGGAGCGCCACACCGGCGAGGCCGCCGCCGCGGCTGCCTACGCCGGGTTCTCCGTGGCAATGGCCGTCGCCCGGCTGGGTGGCGAACCCGCCCAGCGCCGCCTCGGCCCCTACCGGCTGCTCGCGGGCGGTGCGATCGTCGCCGCGACCGGGCTCGCGCTGGCCGTCACGGTGCCGGTGACCGCCGTCGGGTACGCGGGGTTCGCGCTGGTCGGCCTGGGTCTCGCGTTCTGCTTCCCGGTCGTCATGGACCTCGCGGGCGACGCGGGGAAGCGCGCGGACGGCACCGGCGGCGAACGGGAGATCGGTCTGGTGACGACCGTCGCCTACACGGGCTTCCTGGCCGGTCCGCCGCTGGTCGGCGGCATCGCGCAGGCCAGCGACCTGAGCGTGGCGCTGGGCTGCGTGGCGCTGATCATCGCCCTGATCGTGCCCACGGTCCTCGCCGCGCGCGGCGCCCGGACCAGGGAACTCAGGCCGCAGGAAGCCGGTTCACCGCGGCCTTGACCATCGGCTGCACGACCGCGACCATCTGGTCCTCGTTGCCGCCCTTGAGCGACATGGCGACCAGGATGGTCCGCGTCGAGTTCACCGCGGTCGCGGTCGTGCACACGGTCGAACTGCCGTCCCGCTCGCACAGCACCCACGACGAGTTGCCATCCACCACGACCTCGTGACCCTTGGGCTGGCGGCCCTGCACCTCTTCGTACTTCTTGTACAGCGCGGTCACCACGGTGCCGTCCGCCACGGGGAACTGGCACGACTCCGGGATCACGTCGTCCTTGCGCGAGGGGTCCTTCGTCAGCCCGCCGAGCGGCTTGACGTCGTCGGCGGTGAGCAGCTTGCACGGGTCCACGCCGGCCACGGACCGCTGCTTGGCGATCTTCGGCGGACCACCGCTCGACCCGGACGCGGTGGTCGACGGCGTGGACGACGGTGTGAAACCCGCCTCGGGCAGCGCGTCGCCGTTGATGGTGTAACTGCACGCCGACAGGACGAGCGCGGACAGGGCCACCAGGAGCAACGTGCGGGTGCTGGTCACGACACGCAACGGTAGCCGGTGTGATCGCCGCACGTCCGGCGGTTGGTGGTCGCGCCACCGCTCCGCCTACGCTCGACGACGTGCCCATCGACGCGCCCACCCGAACGCAGCGCACCGGTCTGATCCCCCTGCTGGTCGTCGGCACGGCCATAGCCGCGCTGGTGGCGGCGGGCCTGGCGACGCTGACCGGCGCGGACCGGGTCGGCCTGCTGGTGGTGCGGGTGCTCACCGAGTCCGCGGCGGCCGTGACGATCGGCTCGCTGCTGCTGGCCGCGTTCCTCGTCCCGCCGCAGGAGAACGGGAACCTGGCCGCCGACGGCTACGCGGCGCTGCGCACGGCGGCGTGGACGGCGCTGCTGTGGACGGTCGGCGCGGTGGCGTCCGTGCCGTTCACCATCGCCGACGCCCTGGGCCAGCCGGTGAGCGCCGTGATCGAGCCGTCCGTGCTGTTCCAGCTGGCCGGGTTCATGGAGCAGGCCAAGGCGTGGATGATCACCGCGGTCGTGGTCGCGGTGCTCGCGCTGGGCTGCCGGCTGGTGCTGTCGTGGGGCTGGACGGTGGCGTTGTTCCTGCTGTCCGTGTTCGCCCTGATGCCCGTGGCGGTGACCGGGCACTCCTCCGGCGGCGGCGCGCACGACGTGGCCACGAACAGCCTGCTCTACCACCTGGTGGCGGCGTCGTTGTGGGTCGGCGGGCTCATCGCGCTGCTCGCGCACGGCCGGCGCGGCGGCGACCACCTCGGGTTGGCGGCGTCCCGGTTCTCCAAGCTCGCGTTGGTGTGCTGGCTGATCATGGCCGTGTCCGGCGTCATCAACGCCAAGGTGCGGCTGCCCTGGAGCGTGCTGTTCACCAGCGAATACGGCCTGCTGGTGCTGGGCAAGGTGGCCGCGCTGATCGTCCTGGGCGTCTTCGGCTACCTGCACCGCACGAAGAGCGTCAAGGAAGTCCAGAACGGCACGAGCCGGTCGCTGCTCAAGCTGGCGGGCGTCGAGATCCTGCTGATGTTCCTGACCCTGGGTCTGGCGGGCGCGCTGAGCCGGACGCCTCCGCCGCCCGAGGGACGCGTGTTCCCCAGCACGGTGGAGATCCGCATCGGCTACGACCTCGCGGGCGCGCCGACGTTCACCCGGTTGCTGTTCGACTGGCGGTTCGACCTGATCTTCGGCGCGGGCGCGATCGCGCTGGCCGTGGTGTACCTGCTGGGCGTGCGACGGCTGCGCAAGCGCGGCGACGCGTGGCCGGTGGGTCGCACGATCGCGTGGGTCGCGGGCTGCCTGACCGTCCTGCTGGCCACGTCGTCGGGCATCGGCCGGTACGCGCCGGCGATGTTCAGCGTCCACATGGAGAGCCACATGCTGCTCTCCATGCTCGCCCCGATCCTGCTGGTCCTGGGCGGCCCGGTGACCCTGGCGCTGCGGGCGCTGCCCGTGGCGGGCAAGGGCAACCCGCCCGGTCCCCGTGAGTGGATCCTGGCGCTGGTGCACTCCCCGGTCGCCCGGGTGCTGACCAACCCGTTCGTGGCGCTGGCGTTGTTCGTCGGGTCGTTCTACGGCCTGTACTTCTCCGGCCTGTTCGACTGGGCGCTGGACTTCCACTGGGCGCACCTGCTGATGAACCTGCACTTCATTCTGGTCGGGTACGTCTTCTACTGGCCGGTGATCGGCATCGACCCGGCGCCGAAGCGGCTGCCCCCGCTGGGCCGGCTGGGTCTGCTGTTCGCGTCCATCCCGTTCCACGCGTTCTTCGGCATCGTGCTGATGAGCTCGCAGACCGTGATCGGCGAGAACTTCTACCGCGGGCTGGCGCTGCCGTGGATCACCTCGCAGCTGGAGGACCAGCGGCTGGGCGGCGGCATCGCGTGGGCGGCGGGCGAAGTTCCCCTGATCGTGGTGATGGTCGCGCTGCTGGTGCAGTGGGCGCGCTCCGACGACCGGGACGCCCGGCGATCCGACCGCAAGGCCGACGCCGACGGTGACGCGGACCTCGCCGCCTACAACGCGATGCTGCGCAAGCTGTCCGAACGGGAGTGACGCCGGTACTCGCCCGGTGCGACGCCGTGGGCGCGCTTGAAGGCCTTGGCGAAGGCGAACTCGGACGTGTACCCGGTACGCGCCGCTAGTGCGCCCAATGGCGCGTCGGTCTCTCTCAAGAGCTTCGCGGCGGTCGTCATGCGCCACCACGTCAGGTAGGCCAACGGCGGCCGGCCGACCAGGTCGGTGAACCGCTTGGCGAACGCCGCCCGCGACAGGCCCGCCTCGCCACCCAGGGACTCGACCGTCCACGGTGCTTGAGGGCGGTGGTGGATGGCGTGCAGGGCCTTCGTGATGGCCGTGTCGTGCAGCACGGGGGACGGGTGGTCCTCGAACCACGTCCGCAGCACGTACAGCAGGAGCATGTCCACCAGGGCTTTCACCGCGGCGTCGGCGCCCGTGCCAGGGTGGTCGATTTCGGCGCGCAACAGGTCGATGGCGGCTGCCAGAGGACCTCGCGCGGCCACGTGGACGAAGGTCGGCAGGTTGGCGAGCAACGGGTGCGGCCGGTCGAGCAGGTACGCGCCGCACAGCATCAAGGCCGGACCGGTGCCGGACAGGTCGTAGGACGAGCCGCGCGGTGTGCACACCACGTCACCAGCGTGGAGCGTGATGCGTTCCTCGGCTGTCCGCAGCTCGCAGGAACCCTTGATCACCACATGGAACCCGGCGGCCGTGTAGTGCGGCACATGAGTGGCCCACGGGCCGTCTTTGACGGTGCGGCCGGAGTGCGGACGGCCGGTGCGGACCGCGTCGATCACATCGCTGAGCACGTCCACGACCCCAGGCTAGACGAACGGACATGGTCGCCGGATCTTGAGACATGCGGTCCGGACGGCCGTTTTCCTAGCGTCAGGGCCATGACGATCGCTGTGTACGGGGCCAGTGGCCACACCGGGAAGCTCGTGGTGGACCGACTGCGCGGGGAGGACGTGCTGCTGCTGGGCCGGGACGCCGAGCGGCTGCGTGGGCTGGGGCCGTTCGAGGTGGTGGGGCTGGACGAGCCGGACCGGCTGGCCGACGTCCTGCGCGGGTGCGACGTGGTGGTGAACTGCGTGGCGCCGTTCGAGCTGCACGGGGAGGCGGTGGTGCGGGCGGCCATCGCGGCGGGCACACACTACGCGGACCCCGCGGGCGAACAGACCTACATCGCGAGGGTGTTCGACCGCTACGACGAGGCGGCGCGGGACGCCGGGGTGACCGTGGTGCCGATGGTCAACGACGGCGGGTTCCTGGTGGACCTGCTGGTGTCGGTGGTCGCCGGGCGCCTGGACCGGGTGGACGAGATCGTGCTGGCGCACCGTTTCACCGGCCCCACGAGCCTGTCCCGGGGAAGCGGGCGCACCGGACTGGCCAACCTCGACCTGTTCCGCACCGGCGGTCTCGTGCACACCGGCGGCCGGTTCACCGACGCCCCGGTCCGGACGTCGTCGCTGCTCTTCCCGGGCGACGACGAACCGTCCCCGGTGGCGGGGTTCGCGCTGCCGGAGATCGCCACCATCCCCAGGCACGTCGCCGCCGGGCATGTCGAGGCGGTCGGGGAGGCGGACGTCGTGGCGCTGTTCGCCGCCGTGACACCGGAACTCGTGGAGACCCTGCCCGAGAACCCGGCGTCCGACGGCGGATTCGTGCTGGTCGCGGACGTGACGGGCGACCGGCGGCTGCGCGGTGTCGTCACCGGGCGGGACACCTACGGCACCGCAGCCGCCGCCCTGGCCGAGGCGGCCCGCAGGCTGGCCGCGGGTGCGGCGAAACCCGGCGTGCTCGCCCCGGCCCAGGCGTTCGACCCCGTGGACGTCCTGGACACCCTGGACGTCACCTGGTCGATCTCCTAGAGCGGCCGGCGGAAGCCCCGCACCGCGAACGCCCAGCCGATGGCCGCGAGCGCCGCGCTGGTCGCCAGCGCACCCACCACACCGGTCACCGGGTGCGCCAGGGCCAGCGCGCGGGCCGCGTCCACGGCGTGGGTCAGCGGGTTGACGTTCGCCACCGCCTGCAACCAGCCCGGCAGGCCCGCGACCGGCACGTACGCGCTGGAGGCGAACATCAGCGGGAACATCGCCAGGAAACCCACGGTCTGCATCAGCTCGGCGTTGCGCAGCCAGGTCGCGACGGCCAGGAACACCCAGCCCAGCCCCCAGCCCACGGCCAGCGACAACGCCAGCGCGGCGGCCATGCCCGCGATCCCGCCGGCGGGGGAGAAGCCGAAGATGGTCACCGCGAACAGCAGCATCAGCACCAGTTGCGCGGCCGTGCGGACCAGGTCGGACAGGCTGCGGGCGACCAGCACCGAGCCCAGCCGGATCGGCAGCGACCGGAACCTCGCCAGCACGCCGTTCTTCATGTCGGTGACCAGGCCGACGCCGGCCTGGAGCGCCGCCTGCATGGCGGTGTTCACCAGGATCGCGGGCATCAGGAAGTCGATGTAGGAGACGCCGGACGGGAAGCCGGGCGTGTTCGCGATGCTGGCGAAGATCTGGCTGAACAGCGTCAGCATGATCAGCGGTTGGAGGACGCTGAACACGATCATCCGCGGGTCGCTGACCAGCGTGCGCAGCGACCGCTGGGTCAGCACCAGCACCTGGGTGCCGAAGTCCGTGCCACGCCAGCGCGTGGCCGTGAGGGTGGTCATGGTGGCTCCTATGCGGCGTGCGCGGCGAGGGTCAGGTAGACGTCGTCGAGGGTCGGCTCGCCCAGGGCCAGCTCGGTGGCCTCCAGACCCACCTCGTCCAGCGCGCGGACCACCACGGCCAGCTCGCGGGACGACGCCACCGGGGCGGTGAGGGTGTTGAGCGCGGGCACCGGCTGCATTCCGGCCCGTTCCAGGGCTTCCTGCGCCTTGGGCACGTCCGAGACGTCGGCCAGCGTGACGGTGACCGTGCGCTGGCCGACCTGGGCCTTCAGCTCGGCGCTGGTGCCCGCGGCGACGACCTTGCCCTGGGCCAGCACGGTGATCCGGTCGGCCAAGCGGTCGGCCTCGTCCAGGTACTGCGTGGTCAGCAGGACGGTCGTGCCGTCGTTGACCAGGCGTTCCACGATCTCCCACAGGCCCAGGCGGCTGGCCGGGTCCAGGCCGGTGGTCGGCTCGTCCAGGAAGATCACCTCGGGGTGGCCGACGAGGCTCGCGGCCAGGTCCAGCCGGCGCCGCATGCCGCCCGAGTAGGTGCGGGACGGGCGCTTGGCGGCGTCGGTGAGGTCGAACAGCTCCAGCAGCTCGGTGGCCCGCTTCCGGGCCTCCCTGGTCGACGCGCCCAGCAGGCGGGCGATGAGGACCAGGTTGTCCAGGCCGGACAGGCCTTCGTCCACCGAGGCGAACTGGCCGGTGAGCCCGATCCGGCTGCGGACCTGGTGGGCCTGGCGGACCACGTCGAACCCGGCCACCTTCGCGCTGCCCGTTTCCGGCGGGAGCATCGTGGTCAGGACGTTGACGAGGGTGGTCTTGCCGGCGCCGTTGTGGCCGAGCAGGCCCAGGACGGTGCCCTTCGGGACGGCGATGCTCACCCCGTCCAGTGCCTTGTGCGCGCCGAACGCCTTGCCGACGTCCGTCGCCTCGATCATCAGGTCGTTCACCTGTCCCCCTTCAGTGCGCCGTGCAGGAAAAGTTCGACGAGTTGGTCGGTGTCGGCGGCGGAGTCGCCGAACCCCGGGCCTTGCATGCGGTTGGTGAACACGAGGCCGAGCAGGAGGCGGGCGGCCAGTTCCGGGTCGACGCGCAGGCGCTCGGCGTCCGGGTCGAACAGCCGCGCCACGCCCTCGGAGATGCGCTGCATCTCCACCGGCGGCCCCTGCTGCTTCTCGTGGTCGGGGCGGTAGCCGGAGTCGCGCAGGACGCTCATCAGCTTCCACATCCGGTCGAGGTAGCCGGAGACGGCGCTGATCGCCCAGGACAGCCGGTCGGCGAGGGTGGTCGCCTGGCGGGCGTCCTCCAGCAGCCGGAGCTCGGCGTCCACGGCGAGGACGGACTTCACGCAGGTGGCGATCAGCTCCTGCTTGTCCTTGAACGCCCGGAAGACCGTGCCCTCGGCGATGCCCGCCGCCTTGGCGATCTGGCTGGTGGTGACGTTCGCGCCCTGGTCGAACAGCAGCGGCAACGTGGCCGCGACGATCGCCTCCCGCCGGTCCTCGGGGCTCATCGCGGGTGCGCGCTTCCGCTTCTGCGTCGTGTCCTCGGGCATGGGACCACTGTATGAGTGAGTCCTCACTCATGTCAACGAGTGAGGACTCACTCATTCGCTGGGGTGCTCAGTTGTCCACAGGCCCGAAGTTGTCCACAGATCACGAACTCGTGCTTTCGCTCCCGCCCCGACCTGCGGAACCTGGACCCACGGAGATCAACCCGAGGAGGAAGTCATGGCCTACAACGAGACGCGCGTCACGATCACCGGGGTCGTCGCGAGCGAGGTGACCCGCACGGTGGTCGGCACGGGAGCCAGCCGCGCCAACTTCCGCATGCTGACCCGCGAACGCCGCTGGGACCTCGAATGGCAGGCGTGGGTCGAGGGCGGCCACATGTTCCTGTCGGTCACGTGCTGGCGGGACCTGGCGGACAACGTCAAGGCGTCGCTGGCCAACCGCGACCCGGTGTTCGTCGCGGGGAAGCTGACGATCAAGGAGCTGCCCGACGGTGGGAAGTACCGCCAATTCGTCGACGTCGAGGCCTACGCGGTCGGCCCCGACCTGACCAGGTGCACGGTCGCGCTCACCAGACCGCCGGACGGCCCACCACCTCCACCTCCCAAACCCGAGCCCGCCGCCACCACACCCGACCCGCCCGAACCCGCCATCGCCGCACCCGAACCCGCCATCACCCCGCCCGAACCCGCCATCGCCGCACCCCGCAAGGAAGGAGAGGTCGCTCCCACCCGCCGCAAACCCCGCGCCCCCCGCACCCCGCCCACACCGTCCACCCCCGACCTGGGCCTCGAACTCGGGGAGGTGGAGAAGGTGCCGTTCTGAGCCCGGCGTCCCAGTGGGTGGACCGAGCCCGCACAAAGGCCGCGTGTGGAGCAGTCGACGCCCGGTGAGCGGTGACGCTCGGCAGCGGCGTGCGGCAACCGATGCTGTGGCCTGAGCCGTTCGGGGCATGAAGGACCGAATCGGTTCGAGGCGCGGGTTCGCGTTGCACAATGCCGGTCGAAGCGTCGCCGTCACCGAGCATCGAGGAGGGAGGTCGTGGGGTCGGCGTCGGATCGGCGGGTCCCGTGCAGGCATGAGGGCTTGACACCGCACCGAGTTCGCGCATCAGGCCGGATCCGCTGGTCACAGCGCCGTACCTGAGTGGTTACCGCACGCTGTTGCAGGTGTGGGTGACCCACGTTCGCGTTAACTCTGCGTTGTCGCGACCTTCGTTGCCGGCGTCCGAGGTACTTGCCCGATCGGCACCGCTCTACGATCGCGGGCATGGCCGAGTTCATCTACACCATGAAGAAGGTGCGCAAGGCGCACGGGGACAAGGTCATCCTCGATGACGTCACCATCATGTTCTACCCCGGTGCGAAGATCGGCGTGGTCGGCCCGAACGGCGCCGGCAAGTCGAGCGTGCTGAAGATCATGGCCGGCCTGGACACACCGGGCAACGGCGAGGCGTACCTCTCGCCGGGCTACACGGTGGGCATCCTCCAGCAGGAGCCGCCGCTCAACGAGGAGAAGACCGTGCTCGGCAACGTCCAGGAGGGCCTGGGCGAGATCAAGGTGAAGCTCGACCGCTTCAACGAGATCGCCGAGAAGATGGCCGTCGACTACTCCGACGAGCTGATGGAGGAGATGGGCGCGCTCCAGGAGGAGCTCGACCACGCCAACGCGTGGGACCTCGACTCCCAGCTGGAGCAGGCGATGGACGCCCTGCGCTGCCCGCCGCCCGACGCCGACGTCAAGACGCTCTCCGGTGGTGAGCGCCGCCGCGTCGCGCTCTGCAAGCTGCTGCTGAGCAAGCCCGACCTGCTGCTGCTCGACGAGCCCACCAACCACCTGGACGCGGAGAGCGTCCTGTGGCTGGAGCAGCACCTCGCCCAGTACCCGGGTGCGGTCCTGGCCGTCACCCACGACCGGTACTTCCTGGACAACCTGGCCGAGTGGATCCTCGAGCTCGACCGGGGCAAGGCGCACCCGTACGAGGGCAACTACTCCACCTACCTGGAGAAGAAGGCCGAGCGCCTCGCCGTCCAGGGCAAGAAGGACCAGAAGCTCCAAAAGCGGCTCAAGGACGAGCTGGAGTGGGTGCGGTCCGGCGCCAAGGCGCGCCAGGCCAAGTCCAAGGCCCGTCTCGGCCGCTACGAGGAGATGGCCGCGGAGGCCGAGAAGACCCGCAAGCTCGACTTCGAGGAGATCCAGATCCCGCCGGGCCCACGTCTGGGCAACGTCGTGGTCGAGGTCGACAAGCTGAAGAAGGGCTTCGGCGACCGCGTGCTGATCGACGGCCTGTCGTTCAGCCTGCCGCGCAACGGCATCGTCGGCGTGATCGGTCCGAACGGCGTGGGCAAGACGACGCTGTTCAAGACCATCGTCGGGCTGGAGCAGGCCGACGCGGGCTCGGTGAAGATCGGCGAGACGGTCAAGCTGTCCTACGTCGACCAGAACCGCGCCGGCATCGACCCGAAGAAGAACGTGTGGGAGGTCGTCTCCGGCGGCCTGGACTACATCCACGTCGGCAACGTCGAGATGCCGTCGCGGGCGTACGTCAGCGCGTTCGGCTTCAAGGGTCCGGACCAGCAGAAGCCGGCGGGCGTGCTGTCCGGCGGCGAGCGCAACCGGCTCAACCTGGCGCTCACCCTCAAGCAGGGCGGCAACCTGATCCTGCTGGACGAGCCGACGAACGACCTGGACGTGGAGACCCTCGGGTCGCTGGAGAACGCGCTGGAGCAGTTCCCCGGCTGCGCCGTGGTCATCTCGCACGACCGCTGGTTCCTCGACCGCGTCGCCACGCACATCCTGGCGTGGGAGGGCACGGACGAGGACCCGGCCCAGTGGTACTGGTTCGAGGGCAACTTCGAGGGCTACGAGAAGAACAAGGTGGAGCGCCTGGGCGCGGAGGCGGCTCGTCCGCACCGCGTCACCTACCGCAAGCTCACACGGGACTGAGCCGAGGCGAGGACGACATCGTGGCGGCGAGGGGCGAGGCGCAGGCGGACGTCGAGGTGAGCACGCTGGTCGTGCCCGCCTGGCGACTGCGTTGGCGGGCACCGGAGCTCGCTCTGGTGCTGGGCGAGCGCGCGGTGGCGCTCGCCTCCGCCCGCCGCGACGAGGTCGACCGGTTGCGCGCGGAGTCCTTGGTGGTCTTCGCGAGCAACCGGGTGGGCCGGGGCGTCAAGGTCGCCGACCGGGCGCTGGACGCCCTCAAGGCGGCCGAAGCGGAGTCCGAGCACGAGACGGCGTGGCGGCTGCGGGTGGAGCTGGCGGACATCGCCCGCGCGGTGGGCGCACCGCTGACCGGGTTCGCGGCCGTCCGTCCGGTGCTGGAGGCGGAGGGCGTCCCGGACGCCCTGCGCGCTTCGGCGCTGGTGCAGGCGAGCGAGTGCCTGGTGTCCGTGGGGCGCGGTTCGGCGCTGACCCAGGCGCTGGAGGAGGCCGACCAGCTCTACACCTCCGACCCCGTGCTGGACCACGACACCGCGTTGCTCCTGCGCGGCACGCTGCGCGCGTCGGCGGCCGGCCAACACCGCCGCTGGGGCGACCTGGACGCGGCGATCGCGGCGGCCCGAGAAGGCATCGAGCTGCTCGACCAGCTGACCGCCCCCGAGTCCGACAGCGGTCAGGTCCGCGGCGGCCTGATCGTGGAACTCGTCTGCGCCCTGATGGACGCCGACAAACACGCCGAAGCTTCGGAGACCGGGACCCCGTTCCTGGAACAACCGGTGCGCGCACCGTCCGCCACCGCCGCCGGCTGGCTCCGGCTTGCGCTGGCAAGCCGCGTCCACCTGCCCGCCGGCCGAGTCGACCAGTCCCGCGACCTCCTCAGAGAAGCCGCAGACAGCGCCGAACGCCACCAGCTGGACACCCTGCTCGCCGAGAGCCTGCTAGCGCTGGCCCACGTGCACGAGGTCTCCGGCGACCTGACCGAGGCCTTGGCGAACCTCCGCTCCGCACACGCCGCGGAACGCAGGCGAGCAAGGTCCGTCTACGCCGTCCGCGCCCGTTTGGCCGCGGAGTTCTCCGGCGTGCACCGCCAGCCCTCCGGCCTGCACGACCAGCTGGCAGCCCTCCTGCGCGAGGGCACCCCGCTACGCGGCCAGCCGGAAGCAGGCCTCACCCCAGAAGCGAAGCAGCAGCTGCGCCAGTGGCGACCGGTCCAGGTCCACCGCACCGAGGGCCTGCGCGTCAAGCGAGCCCGCAGAGCAGCCGAAGACATGACGGTGGAAGGAATCTCCGCCGCAAGGGCCCACGCAGCAGACCGCTGGCGCCTGGTCCAACCCTTCGGCGCCCCCGCGGCCCCCCAAACCCCCGACTCCGAATCCCCGGAGTCGCAGCCCTCAGCAGCACACCCCCCGGCAGCACACCCGTCGGCAGCACAGTCCCCGGAGCCCCAGCCCCGAGGAGGCCGCCGCCGAGCCCCAGAACCCGCACCCTCCCCAACGCCCCCGGACGTCTCCACCCCGGAGACCACCCAGGGCCGCCCCCGCCCCCGAGGCGGCACCTACCTGGAACAAGCCTTCGCCCACCACGAACGGCCCACCCCACCCCTCTTCCCACCCCTGCCGCCGGCCCTACAACCCCACCCCCCGGCAGCCCCCGCACACCCGGCGGCGTCCCCGCACCCGACCCCGGCTCAACCGCCCGCACCCCAACCGCCGGCCTCCCAACCGACGGCTCCTCAACCGCAGGCTGCTCAAGCACCGGCTCCTCAAACGGCGGCTCCCCACCCTCCGCAGGCAAGCACGCCCACCGAGGCCACCCCCCAGTTCCCGGCCCCCGAACCACCGCCGGCAGTAGCACCCCCTTTCCCGGGAACCTCCTTCCCGGCAACCCCTTTCGCCTCAACCCCGATCACGTCCGCCTCCTTCACCGAAGCCGACCCCCTGTTCCCACCCTCGCCAGCGCAGCCCCTGTCGACGCCGCCCGCACCACAGGCTGAGGCCCCACTGGTCCCGCAGGTCGAGATCCCGCAGGTGGACGTCCCGCCGACTCTGCAAGCCCCAGCGGTCCAGCAACCTCCGGCGACCCCGCACACCCCGGCGACTCCGCAAGCACCACCGGCCGCGCCGACTCCTTCGGCGGCCCCACCGGTTTCGCTGACCCCGCCGACTCCGCTGACTTCGGCGCAGCACATGTCGCCGGTTTCGCAGCCTGCCCAGCCGACGCCTCCTGCCGCCCTGCCGATGTCGCCAGCGCTAGCCCCGCCGATGTCGCCAACACCGCCGATGTCGCCAGTCCAGTCGGTGTCGTCAGCGCCGTCAGAGCCGGTGATGCCGTCAGCGCTGTCGACGCCATCGGTGCCAGGGATGTCGTCTGTGCCGGTGACCCCGTCGATGTCGTCTGGGGCGGATGTCGTGTCGGGTGCGCAGGTGTCGCAGTCGGGCGAGGAGCAGGCTGGTGCTGGTGCCGCGCGGGCTGAGGCTGGTGCTGGGGATGGTGCTGGTGCGGCTGCCGGTTCGGCTGATGCGGGTGCTGGGTCGGGGGAGCGGACTGTTTCGGCTGCTGGGCTTATTGCTGCTGCTGGTGCGGTGCGCAGTGGGCGGCGGAGGGCGGCTCGGGAGGCTGCTGAAGGGGAAGGGCAGGGGGAGCAGCAGGCCGTCGTTCCGCAGGGGTCGGATGGCGGAAGTGTGTTGGAGACGTTGAAGGCTGCCGGGTTGTTGGACTCCCAGCGTGCCGGCGGTCGGAGGCGTGCGCCTGAGGCGGAGGAGTCGGCCGGACCTTCCGAGAACGACGACGTGCAGTGGCGTGTCGAGGCACCCAAGCGGTTGCGCGAGGGGAGTGGTGGGGACGTCGACATGTTCGACTCGCCCGCGATGGTCAAGCCCTCCGAACGTGACGAAGACCTCCCGCCGCTCGGGCTCGGGGCCGCCTTCATCAAGGGGCCGGTCATCCCGACGGCCAGGGTGCCGGAATCGCTGCCCGAGCCGACCCATCTGCCCGAGCCGCCCCAATTCCCCGAGCCGACCCATCTGCCCGAGTCGGCCCGTCTGCCCGAATCGGCCCAGTTCCCCGAGCCGACCCAACTGTCCGTGCCGCCCCAGTTCCCCGAGCCGACCCAACTGTCCGTGCCGCCCCAGTTCCCCGAGCCGACCCACTCGCCCGAGCCGACCCAGTCGACGGAGCCGTCCCAGTTCCCCGAGCTGCCTCAGCTGCCCGAGCTGCCGGGGAGCGGTGCGCCCTCCGGGTTCCTCGGGTTCGGTGATGTCGAGCGGGATGACCCGGCCCCTGTCACGCCACCGCCGGTCCCTCCGCCGGTCCCTCAGACGGCCCCTGAGACAGTGCCGGTCGTTGAGTCGTCGCAGGCTGTCGAACCGGTGTCGGTGGAGGCTCCTGCCGTGGAGGTGGGTGGGGAGTCGGTCGGGTCGGAAACTATCGGGTCTGAAACGGTCGTTTCGGAGACGATCGGTTCTGATGTGATCGGTTCTGGGGTGGATGCCGGTGAGGAACCGGTGGGGGAGCCGTTCGTGCGGACCGTGGTTGTCGGGGGGCGGACGGTGGATCTCACTGACGGCTCGCCCAGTGCGACTCGGGCCTCGCGGCGGCCGAAGAGTGATCTCAGCTTGGCCGAGTTGCTCGCCGAGGCCCTGGTCGCCTACGAAGCCGGTCGGCGGGAGGACGAGGCTGCCCAAACGCAGCAGCGCCAAGAGGGTCAGGGGTACCGGCAGGAGTACCTGGGCACCTACGCGGTCGAGGCGGACAGTGCCGAGAGCACCGTCCCGATCACGCCGGTCGGCACCCCGGTCGCCGCGCCTGCCGCCAACCCGGTCAGCACCTCGGTCACCACGTCGGTCGGCACCTCGGTCGGCACCTCGGGCGGCGCGTCGGCGGTGCCGCCGGCGAGCGACGCCGAGACCACGACACCCATCGAACGGGTGGTCCTGGAACCGCGCTGGACCCTGCCCGAAAGCTGACGAAAAGGAATTGAGGTTTAATTGAGGTTTCCCACGGGTAACATAACCGGGGACACCAAAAATAGTCCGCGCCGACCCGATTTTCCACTTGACGGCAAGTGGCTCGATTCAGTGTCCAGGGTTGCTCCGACAGGGGCGAGCGCGTCTGGTTAAGTGGTGCGCGGACCCGGCACACAGAGGTGCCGGATAGCGTGGAGTCGCCTGAACATGACCTCGACTGGAGTCCCGTCCCGATCGGACCTCCCCACTCGCCACGACGCCGGTGCCGGCCGCACCCAGGCCAGTCCCGAACAAGCGCGTGACGAATTGATCGAACGGGCCGCCGCCGGCGCCCCCGAACTCGCCGACCTGATCCGCCTGTACTACCGCCACGTGCCCGCCGAGGAAGTCAACGACGACGACCCGGTGGACCTGGTCGGCGCGGTGCGCTCGAACTACCAGCTCGCCGAGACCCGCGTGCCGGGTCGCCCGGTGGTGCGCATCCTCAACCCCACCCGCGCGCACGACGGGTGGACGTGTCCCGCGACCGTCGTGCAGGTGGTCACCGACGACATGCCCTACCTGGTCGACTCGGTGGCCTCCGAGCTGACCCGCGGCGGCGTGCAGGTGCAGCGGGTGGTCCACCCGATCGTGGTGGTGCGCCGCGACCCGGTGACCGGCGTGCTGCACGAGGTCATGCCGACCGCCGACCCGGCCGACCCGCCGGCCGACGCGATGGCCGAGTCGTGGATGAACATCGAGGTCGACCTGCTCACCGACCCGGACCGGGCGCGTGAGCTGGAGACCAAGCTGCACACCGTCCTCAACGACGTCCGCGAGGTCGTCGAGGACACCAAGAAGATGACCGACACGGCCCTCCAGCTCGCCGACCAGCTCCAGTCGAGCCCGCCGCCGCTGAACCGCGAGGAGGTCGACGACGGCGCCCGCCTGCTGCGCTGGCTCGCCGCCGACCACTTCACCTTCCTGGGCTACCGCCAGTACGAGCTGGTCCGCGACGACCCGGCGACCGGCGGCGACCCCGCCCTGCGCGCGGTCCTGGCCAGCGGCCTGGGTGTGCTCAGACAGGACAGCCTCGCGGCGCGCAGCCTCACCGCGGGTCCCGACGCGGGCGCCCAGGCGCTGTCGCCCGAGCTGTTGGTGCTGACCCAGGCGAGCGCCCAGTCGAGTGTCCACCGGTCGGTCTACCCGTACTACGTCGGTGTGAAGACCTTCGACGCGGACGGCAACGTCAACGGCGAGCACCGGTTCCTCGGCGTCTTCTCCACGACCGCCCTGCACGAGGACGTCCTGGACATCCCGGCCATCGAGCGCCGGGTCCGCGACGTGATCCACCGCGCCGGCTTCCCGCTGCACTCCTACTCGGGCCAGCGGATGCTGGAGGTGATCCAGAACTACCCGCGCACCGAGCTGTTCTCGGTCGACACGGACACGCTCTACCAGACCGTCACCGGCGTCATCGCGCTCGCCGAACGCCGCCGCCTGCGGCTGTTCCTGCGCCGCGACCCGTACGGCCGCTTCTACTCGTGCCTGGTCTACCTGCCGCGCGACCGCTACACCACGACCTCCCGCCTGGCCATGCAGGAGGTCCTGATCGCCGAGCTGGGCGGCGTCAACCTGGAGTACAGCGCCCGCGTCGGCGAGTCCGCCCTGGCCCGCGTGCACTTCATGGTGCACACCGACCCCAACCGCCAGGTCGAGCCGGACACCGGCTACATCCAGAACCTGCTGGCCGAGGCGGTCCGCTCGTGGGACGACCGCATGGTCGAGGCGGTCCTGGAGGCGCAGGGCGACGGCTTGGGCGCGGAGTCGGCCTCCGAGCAGGGCCTGCGGATCGCCGCCGCGTTCCCCGAGGCCTACAAGGAGGACTTCACCGCCGCCGAGGGCCTGGAGGACTTCCGGCGCATCGAGGCGCTGGGCCGCGGCGACCTGGACATGCAGTTCTACGTGCCGCGCGACGCGGAGCCGGGTGAGCGGCGGTTCAAGCTGTTCCTGGCCGGCGCCCGGATCACGCTGTCGGACGTGCTGCCGATGCTCCAGCGCATGGGCGTGGTGGTGGCCGACGAGCGCCCGTACGAGCTGGTCCGCGAGGACGGCACCGAGTGCTGGATCTACGACTTCGGCCTGCGCATCGACCAGGTGACCCTCGACCGGCTGTCCCAGGACGACCTGGAGTCGGTCCGCACCCGCTTCCAGGACGCGTTCGCCGCCGCCTGGCGCAACGAGGCCGAGGTCGACGGCTTCAACACCCTCGTGCTCAAGGGCGGCCTGACCTGGCAGCAGGCCGCGATGCTGCGCGCCTACGCCAAGTACCTGCGCCAGGCGGGCATCGCCTACAGCCAGGACTACATCGAGGACGCCGTCCTGGGCCACACCGAGGTCGCCACGGCCCTGGTGCGGCTGTTCGAGGCCCGCTTCGACCCGAACCTGGACGAGGCGCACCGCGCGTCCCGCACGGAGTCCCTGGTCGCCGACATCACGGCGATGATCGACGACGTGACCAGCCTGGACGCCGACCGCATCCTGCGCAGCCTGCTCACCCTCATCCAGGCGACCCTGCGCACCAACTACTTCGTGCGCGACGCCGACGGCAACCCCCGCCCGTACCTGGCGGTCAAGCTCGACCCGCGCGCGATCCCGGACCTGCCGCAGCCCCGGCCCCGGTTCGAGATCTTCGTGTACTCCCCGCGCATCGAGGGCGTGCACCTGCGGTTCGGCCCGGTCGCGCGCGGCGGGTTGCGCTGGTCCGACCGGCGCGAGGACTTCCGCACCGAGATCCTGGGCCTGGTCAAGGCGCAGGCGGTGAAGAACGCCGTGATCGTGCCGGTCGGCGCGAAGGGCGGGTTCGTGGTCAAGCGCCCGCCGGTCCCGACCGGCGACCCGGGCCTGGACCGCGAGGCGTTCCTGGCCGAGGGCGTCGCGTGCTACCGCATGTTCATCTCCGGCCTGCTGGACCTGACCGACAACCTCAGCTCCGGCAAGGTCATCCCGGCGCCGCAGGTGGTCCGGCACGACGGCGACGACACCTACCTGGTGGTCGCGGCGGACAAGGGCACGGCGTCGTTCTCCGACATCGCCAACGAGGTGTCCCAGTCCTACGGCTTCTGGCTGGGCGACGCGTTCGCCTCCGGTGGCTCGGTCGGCTACGACCACAAGGCGATGGGCATCACCGCCAAGGGCGCGTGGGAGAGCGTGAAGCGGCACTTCCGCGAGCTCGGCGTGAACACGCAGGCCCAGGACTTCACCGTGGTCGGCGTCGGCGACATGTCCGGTGACGTGTTCGGCAACGGCATGCTGCTGTCCGAGCACATCCGCCTGGTGGCCGCGTTCGACCACCGGCACATCTTCATCGACCCGAACCCCGGCGCGGCGACCAGCTACGTCGAGCGCAAGCGGCTGTTCACCCTCCCGCGCTCGTCGTGGGACGACTACGACCGCTCGCTGATCAGCCCCGGCGGCGGGGTGTGGCCGCGCACGGCGAAGTCCATCCCGGTCAGCGAGCAGGCGCGTGAGGCGCTGGGCCTGCCCGAGGGCGTGGTCAAGTTGTCGCCGCAGGAGCTGATGAAGGCGATCCTGCTGGCCCCGGTGGACCTGCTGTGGAACGGCGGCATCGGCACCTACGTCAAGGCGGCCACCGAGTCGCACGCCGAGGTCGGCGACAAGGCCAACGACGCCATCCGCGTCAACGGCTCCGACCTGCGGGTGAAGGTCGTCGGCGAGGGCGGCAACCTGGGCCTGACCCAGCGCGGGCGCATCGAGTTCGCGCGCGCCGGCGGCAAGGTCAACACCGACGCCCTGGACAACTCGGCCGGTGTCGACTGCTCCGACCACGAGGTCAACATCAAGATCCTGCTCGACGAACTGGTCCGCGAGGGCCGGCTCGACCAGCAGCAGCGCAACGAGCTGCTCGGCCAGATGACCGACGAGGTCGGCGAGCTGGTGCTGGCCGACAACTACTCGCAGAACCAGGTCCTGGGCGTGTCCCGGGCGCACGCGGCGCCGATGCTGTCGGTGCACGCCCGCCTGGTGGCCGACCTGGAGCAGCGCGGCCACCTGGACCGGGCGCTGGAGGCCCTGCCGAGCACCGCGGAGTTCAAGGCGCTGGAGAAGGCCGAGGCCGGCCTGACCTCGCCCGAGCTGGCCACCCTGCTGGCGCACGTCAAGCTCGCGCTCAAGGAGGAGGTGCTGGCCAGCGACCTGCCGACGATCGACGTGATCGCCCGCAGGCTGCCCGACTACTTCCCCAGCGAGCTGCGCGAGCGCTTCGCGGACGCCATCGGCAGCCACCCGCTGGCCCGCGAGATCATCACGACGGTGCTGGTCAACGAGGTCGTGGACGGCGGCGGCGTGTCCTACGCGTTCCGCCTGGCCGAGGAGATCAGCGCGTCCGCGACCGACGCCGTGCGCGCCTACACGGTCGTCACGGCGATCTACGACCTGCCGTCGCTGTGGCGGGACATCCGGGCGCTGGACACCAAGATCGACACCGACGTCCAGGACGACATGGTCCTGGAGAGCCGCCGCCTGCTCGACCGCGCGTCGAGGTGGCTGCTGACCAACCGCCCGCAGCCGCTGGCGGTCGGCTCGACCATCGCCCGGTTCGCCGGCGTGGTGGGCGAGCTGGCCCCGAGGACCCTGGACATGCTCCAGGGCCGCGAGAAGGAGTCCGTGCTCGCGCACGTCGAGCGCCTGACGGGCGCCGGCGTGCCGGAGGAGCTGGCCCGCCGGGTCGCGGTGCTGCTGTTCACCTACGGCCTGCTGGACGTGACCGAGGTGGCGGAACTGGCCGAACGCGAGGGCGAGGGCCACGGCGTCGGCACGGAGCGCTCGCACCCGGAGACCGCGGAGCTGTACTTCGCGCTGTCCGAGCACCTGGACGTGGACCGGATGCTCAGCTCGGTGAGCGGCCTGGAACGCGGCAACCGCTGGCACGCCCTGGCCCGCCTGGCCCTGCGGGACGACTTCTACTCGTCGCTGCGGTCGATCACCATCGACGTGCTGCGCTCCAGCGAGCCGGGCGACTCGCCCGCGGAGAAGATCGCCACCTGGGAACAGGCCAACGCCTCAAGGCTGGCCCGCGCCCGCGCGGCCCTGGAGGAGATCAACCGGGCGAGCCGCCTGGACCTGGCCACCCTCTCGGTGGCCGCCCGCCAGGTCCGCAGCATGATCCGCTAACACCGGTCGAGGGCCGGGGTTCCGCGCAGGAGCCCCGGCCCTCTAACCCCGCTACGGACGCCAGGTGTCGTTCAGCGATGCCGGTGCGGTGGCGGTGCGGTTGGCGCCGCTTTCCCAGGTCACCGCGCCCGACGAGTCCTTGCGGATGTACTTGTACTGGAACGTCGTTCCGGCCGGCAGGGACACCGAACCCCGCCACACCGGGTAGGTCGCGGATGACAGCGCCACCGCGTTCGCGGGGTTCCAGGCTCCCAACGCGGCATGGTCGCCGACCACGAAGATGTTCTGGCCCAACGACGTCGTGGCGTTCACCGCGAACGTCGTGCTCGACACCGACGACGTCGCGCCCACGTGCAGGGCCAGGGCCTCGCCCGCGCCGACGGTGGCCGTGAAGCGACCGGAGGAGTCCACGGTCACCGGGGTGCAGCCGGACCGCTGCACGTCGCAGTACGTGCCGGCGGGCAGGGAGGTCTGGAAGGTTCGCGTCAGCGCCGAGGTCTCCCGGTTCACCACCACGAAACCGCGCGACCCGCGCCCGAACGCGATGGCGTCGCCGCCGTTGTCCCACCAGTTCACCACCGACGTCCCGGCCACGGTGTTGCGGAACTTCACCATGCCCGCGATCTGCGTCCACCGGTGCTGGCACTTCCACCCGACGTAGCACGCCGACCCACCGGGCGGACCGGCGTCGTGGTCGGTGAACTCGTAGCCCGAGTACACGTTCGGCGCACCGTACGGCCAGGCAAGCATGAACACGTTCGCCAGCGTGTAGGTCGACCCGTCCTTGTACGTCAGCGTCGACCCGTTGCGCTCGGTGTCCCAGTTGTCCACGAACGACCGCGCCTGCCCCGACGGCAGGTACCCCCACGACTGCCCGAAGTTGCTCAGGTAGGCCAGGTTCTCGTTCTGGAAGACCCGCTTGAGGTCGTAGGCGTACCGGAACTCGTCCACGTCACCCGACCCGGTGTACTCCCCGGGCTGCACGGCCTCGCCGGCCCCGTAGATCACCTCGTGCACCCAGAAGATCGACGGGTTGGTCAGCTTGGCCTTGATCGCGGACAGGTCGGCCGCCGCGATGTGCTTGGCCGCGTCCACCCGGAACCCGTCCACGCCCATCGCGATCAGCCGGTTCAGGTAGGCGGCGATGGTGTTGCGGACGTACTCGCTGCCGGTGTTCAGGTCCGACAGCCCGACCAGTTCGCAGTTCTGGACGTTGTCGCGGTTGCGGTAGTCGGAGATGTGCGACCGGCAGGAGTGGAAGTCCCAGTCGCTGTAGTAGCCGGGGTAGTTGTACTTGCCGTACGACGACCCGCCCGTCCCGACACCCGACCCGGCGCTCATGTGGTTGATCACCGCGTCCGCGATGACCTTGACGCCGGCCGCGTGGCAGGTGTTCACCATGTTCCGGAACGCGGTCTCGTCGCCGAGCCGCCCGGCGATCCGGTAGCTGACCGGCTGGTAGGAGGTCCACCACTGGCCGCCCTGGATGTGCTCGGTGGCGGGGGAGACCTCCACGTACCCGTACCCCGCGGGTCCGAGCGTGGACGTGCACTCGGCCGCCACCCGGTCGAACGGCCACTGGAACAGGGTCGCCGTCACGTCCTTCGGACCAGGCGGCGTTGCAAAAGTTTGCGGAACGACCAGCACGCTCAACAGCAGTGCCGCGCACAGCAGGAAGGCGCGTTTGACTGAGGAAACCACGATGTCTCCTTCGGCAGGGATGTGCTCTAGGTCATACCACCTGCCGGACTTGCTGAAAACACTTGCAAAGTATTTCATCGGTCCCGCCACTCCCGGAGGAAGGACGGAACCCATGAGCCAGGACTGGTGGCGCGAGGCCGTGATCTACCAGGTCTACGTGCGCAGCTTCGCCGACTCGAACGGCGACGGCGTCGGCGACCTGCCCGGCATCCGCTCCCGCCTCCCGTACCTCGCCGACCTGGGCGTGGACGCGGTGTGGATCACGCCGTTCTACTCGTCGCCGCAGGCCGACGGCGGGTACGACGTCGCCGACTACCGGGCGGTGGACCCGCTGTTCGGCGACCTCGACGACGCTCGAAAGCTCATCGAGGACGCCCACGACCTGGGCATCCGCATCATCGTGGACCTCGTCCCGAACCACACCAGCGACCAGCACGCGTGGTTCCGGCAGGCCCTCGCCGCCGCCCCCGGCTCCCCGGAGCGCGCCCGCTACCACTTCCGCGACGGCAAGGGCGATGGCGACCTGCCGCCCAACGACTGGGAGTCGATCTTCGGCGGCCCGGCCTGGACGCAGGTGCCGGACGGCCAGTGGTACCTGCACCTGTTCGCCCCCGAGCAGCCCGACCTGAACTGGGAGCGCCCGGAGGTCCGCGAGGAGTTCCTGGACGTCCTGCGCTTCTGGCTGGACCTGGGCGTGGACGGCTTCCGCATCGACGTGGCGCACGGCATGGTCAAGGCCGACGGCCTGCCCGACGTGGGCCGCACCGAGCAGCTCAAGCTGCTGGGCACCGAGGCGCTGCCGTTCTTCGACCAGGACGGCGTGCACGAGATCTACCGCGACTGGCGCAAGGTCCTCGACTCCTACCCGGGCGTCCGCGTCGGCGTCGCCGAGGCGTGGACCCCGAGCCCCGAGCGCACCGCCCGCTACCTGCGCGCGGACGAGCTGCACCAGGCGTTCAACTTCCACTACCTGACCGCCGAGTGGGACGCGACCGCCCTCAAGACCGTCATCGACGACTCGCTGGCCGCGATGGTCCCGGTCGGCGCGCCGACCACGTGGGTGCTGTCCAACCACGACGTGCAGCGCCACGTCACCCGCTACGGCAGCCTGGCCCGCGCCCGCGCCGCCGCGCTGCTCATGCTGGCCCTGCCCGGCTCGGCCTACGTCTACCAGGGCGAGGAACTGGGCCTGCCCGAGGTGCTGGACCTGCCCGAGGAGGTCCTCCAGGACCCGGTGTGGGAGCGCTCGGGCCACACCGACCGGGGCCGCGACGGCTGCCGCGTGCCGATCCCGTGGACCCAGGACGGTCCCTCCCACGGCTTCGGCGACGGGGGTTCGTGGCTCCCGCAGCCCGACACCTGGGGTTCGCTGAGCGTCGCCGCCCAGCAGGAGGACCGGTCCTCGACCCTCCACCTCTACCGCGACGCCCTGCGCATCCGCCGCGCCCACCCCGCGCTCGGCCGGGGCCGCGAGGTCGAGTGGCTGGAGACGGACGCCGATGTCCTGGCGTTCCGCCGCCGGGACTTCACGTGCGTGGTGAACCTGGGCACCGAGGACGTCCGCGTCCCGTTCGACGGCGAGGTCCTGCTCGCCTCGGGCGACCACACCGTGGACGGCACCGAGCTGGTGGTGCCGTCTGACACGACGGTGTGGTGGCACCGCCCGTAGAGTCACCCGGTGTGACAGCGCGGCTCAGTGACATCGCGACCCAGGCAGGCGTGAGCGAGGCGACGGTCAGCCGGGTGGTCAACGGCAAGCCGGGCGTCTCGGCCGCCACCCGCCAGGCGGTCGTCGCCGCGATGGACGTGCTCGGCTACGAGCGCCCACCCCGCCTCCGGCAGCGCAGCGCCGGGTTGATCGGGCTCATCACCCCCGAGCTGAACAACCCGATCTTCCCGGCGTTCGCGCAGGTCATCGAGCAGGTGTTGAGCCGGGACGGCTTCACGCCCGTGCTGTGCACCCAGACACCGGGCGGCTCCACCGAGGACCAGTTGACCGAGCTGCTGGTCGACCGGGGCGTCACCGGCATCGTCTTCGTCTCGGGCCTGCACGCCGACACCACCGCCGACATGGACCGCTACGTCAAGCTCGCCGGCCGGGGCGTGCCGTTCGTGATGGTCAACGGCTACACCGACCGCGTCAAAGCCCCGTTCGTCTCGGTGGACCACCGCGCCGCCGTGCGCCTGGCCGTGTCCCACTTGCGGGACCTGGGCCACGAGCGGGTCGGCCTCGCGGTCGGTCCGTCCCGCTTCGTGCCGGCCCAGCGCATGGTCGAGGCCTTCACGCAGTCGAGCGGTGACCCCGAGTTGGTCGAGCACTCCCTGTTCACCGTGGAGGGCGGCCAGGCGGCGGCCGACGCCCTCTACGACCGCGGCTGCACGGCCGTCGTCTGCGGGAGCGACCTGATGGCCTTCGGCGCGATCCGCGCGGCCCGCCGCCGCGACCTCCAGGTCCCCGGCGACATCTCCGTGGTGGGCTTCGACGACTCCCCGCTCATCGTGTTCGCCGACCCGCCCCTGACGACCATCCGCCAGCCGGTCGAGGCGATGGGCCAAGCCGCCGTCCACGCCCTCCTCGAGGAGATCGGCGGCACGCCCGCCCCGCGCGCCGAGTTCGTCTTCCAACCCGAGCTGGTCGTCCGGGGCTCCACGGGAGCCAGACGGTGACGGGGGCAGGCCGGTGACCGTGCTCGCCCAACGGATGCGTGCCCAACGCCTGTCCCACCGGGCTACCTCGACGGGCGACCTGCTCGATTCGGTCTTGGCCCTGCAAGCCCAAGACGTCAACGCCCTGAGGCTGGCCGCCCGCGCGCGGGGCGTGCACGACCTGACCGGCCCGATCGTCCGCACCTGGGCCATGCGGGGAACCCTGCACCTGTTTTTGTTGGACGATCTCTGGGTTTTGGGGCCACTTTCCACACTCATCGTCCAACAAGGAAAACGTAGGCGCCTCCAACTGGGCCTCACCGACGACCTCTGCGCCCGCGCCCTCCCGGCCCTCCGCGAGGTCCTGACGGAGCCGCTGATACGAGCCGACGTCGTGGCACGCCTGGCCGAGGTCGGCATCGCCCTGGACCCGAAGTCCCAGGCCCCGGCCCACCTGATGGCCTACGCGGCGGCCAACGGCGTGCTGCACCGGACCCTCGACGACGAGTACGCGCTCCTCCCCGAGATCCCGGAACCCGGCACGGTCGAGCAGCTCTGGCGGCGGTACCGGCGTGCGTACGGCCCCGCGACCCCCGCCGACTTCGCGGCGTGGAGCGGCCTGCCCAAGTCCCAGCTCCGCGACCTGCCGGAGCTGCCCGACGACCCGGCGACCCCGACCGGCACCGTCCGGATGCTGGGCCACTTCGACCCGTACCTGTTGGGCTACAAGGACCGCAGCCTCGCCCTGGCCCCCGAACACGTCCCGCTGATCCAGACCGGCGGCGGTTTCCTCACCCCGCACGTCGTGGTCGACGGCAAGGTCGTGGCCACCTGGCGGCGCACCGGCTCCGAGGTCGAGGTCCACGCGTTCGGCACCCGCCCCGACCTCGCGGAGGAGCTCGCCGACCTGGGCCGGTTCCTGGGCACCGACGTGCGCTTAACCTGGGTTCGGGCGTCCGGATAGGGTTTCGTGGATCCGCACGACAGCAGGAGGCGCGTTCAAGTTGGGTGTGTTCGTCACGGGAGTGCGTCCGAGGTGGTCGGACATGGACGCGTACGGCCACGTCAACCACGCCAACACGGTGACCCTGCTGGAGGAGGCCCGGATAGACCTCCTGTTCACCGAGGCCGCGCGGCACGGCGTGCCGGACATGGCCAACGGCGTGGTGGTGGCCCGCCTGGTGGTGGACTACCTGGCGCCGCTGGTGTTCACCGGTGACGAGATCGTGGTGGAGATGTCGGTGCGGGAATTGAAGTCGGCGTCCTTCACGTTGGACTACACAGTGCGCAACGGGCGTCGGGAGGGGAGCCCGGTCGTGGCGACCGCGGAAACCCTGATGGTGCCCTACAACCTCACGGCCGGACGTCCGCGCCGTCTACTAGAAGCCGAACGCGACTTCCTCGCGGGCTGGCGTGCCGGAGGCAACGGTGCCTGAGCTGGTCCTGGCCGATCCGTCCGAACGCGACGACCTGGGCGCCTTCGTGGCGCGAGCGGTCCGCCTGGACGCCCAGTCCGTGGTCCGCCTCCGCAACCGATCCGCGGGTGACCTGCTGGACGCTTGGGTGGCCACCCCCTTCGACACCTTGGCGACCCGCACGGTGTCCGGCCGGGTGACCCCTGGCGACGTGACCGTGTCCGGGACCGACTTGTTGACTGGTTTGGCTGTCGTGCGCAGCGACACCATCGACCCTGGTGCTCCCAAGGACTTGATGTGGCGCTCCGCCCTGCCTCCGGCTGAGGGGTGGCAGCAGGTGGACCGCTTGCCGGGTGCGGTTGTGTCGGAACTGGCCGAGCAGGGGGTGGCGGTGGCTCGCGAGAACACCGGGCCTCATGGGACGCCGCCGGCTTCGTTGCTGGATCAGACGGTGATCACGGTGAGCGGGTCGGGGTTGGACGTGAAGGTGCCGTTGCGGTGCTTGTTCGCGTTGTCGGGGATGGGGTTCTTGGGGGGTGACGATGTGCGGGTGACGGCTACGGACTCGTGGATGCGCATCGACGCCCGTTTTGGTGCGGTGGTTCGGCGACGTCACTCGATGTTGCCGTTGTTGGTCTGACCCTCTCGCCGGGAACACACGCCTTCCGCTGGGCTGGGGCGGTCTTTCGCGCGCGCGTTGGAGGGTCTTTGGCTGCGTGCAGCGGCTTGCTTGTGCCACGCAGCGGCGCTTTTCGCCGCGCTCCGCGCGGCGGTGGTGTCAACCACAAGGGAGGGGCCTCGTGTTCCCCACCGTA
>NZ_JBBEGC010000098.1:10583-27923 GCF_037401995.1 Saccharothrix sp. CCNWYY140 | reverse complement strand
TTCGGGCAGGCCATACGGGGATGACACAAGCAAGAAGCCCAGGTAGAGGTGTGCCGTGCGGCAGCTTCGTGAAAAGCCTGGCGCGTGCGGTCGGGTGGGGGGCGGGTGGCACTCCGGGTGGTGTTGGGGTGTCTGCTGAGAGTGGACTGAGGAACGGGCGACGGGTGGGGGTGGTAGGGGGCATTCTGTGGGGCGTGAGGCCACGGGTGCTGGTTGTTGACGACGAGGTGGGCGTTCGGCGTGCGTTGGAGCGTGGGTTGGCTGCCGAGGGCATGGAGGTGGTCACTGCCGCCGACGGGCCGAACGCGTTGCGCGTGGCGTTGACCGGGGCCTTCGATGTTGTGTTGCTCGACATCATGCTGCCGGGGCTCAGTGGGTACCGGGTGTTGCAGCGGATGCGGGCCGAAGGGGTGCGGACGCCTGTGTTGATGGTGTCGGCCAAGGACGGGGAGGTCGACCAGGCCGACGGGCTCGACCTCGGGGCCGACGGGTACCTGGTCAAGCCGTTCAGCTTCGTGGTGCTGGTGGCGCAGGTCCGTGCCTTGTTGCGGCGGAATCGGGCCGATCTCGCACGGCGCAAGTTGAAGTTGGGGGAGTTGGTGGTGGACCGGGCCGTGCGGGAGGTGTCGTGGGCCGGGGAGCCGGTCAACCTCTCGCCGCGGGAGTACGCCGTGCTCGATGTCCTGGCCAGTCGGGCTGGGTCGGTTGTCACCAAGGACGAACTGCTGCGCACGGTGTGGGGGGACGAGCAAGCGGCTACGCGGAACGCGGTCGAGGTGTACGTCGGCTACCTGCGGCGCAAGCTTGACGCTATGGGTGCCGGGGAAGTCGTGCGGACAGTGCGTGGGCACGGGTACCTCGCGTCCACGCCCGATCTGGACGCGGCGCTGGACTCGGCCGCCGCTCGGCGCAGGTGAACCCGCGCCGCTGGTGGCTGCGGCGGACGCTGCGCTTCCGCATCACCGTTGTGGCCACCGGGGTGGCGTTGCTCGGGTTGCTCGCGTTGACCCTGTTGGCGCCGAGTCTGATCGGCATGGTGCAGATCAGCGCCGTGGACAACGAGCTGGAACGGGCCTCCGCCGTGCGCGTGCTGGACACCGCGGGCAACCCGTTGGACGGCGGACCCAAGCCCGACCTCACGCCGCAGGACATCCGGCAGCTCCGGTCGGGGGAGAAGGTGCTGCGCATCGAGGGTGACAGCGCACACCGGTGGATCGGTCGGGTCGTGTTCGCCGCTGACGGCACGCCTCAGCTGCACGTCGCCGGGGACACGTTGGTCGGCTACCGCGAGGCCAACGAGCTGGGCACGAAGTGGCTGGCCGGTGCGGCGGTGCTGGTTGCCGGGCTGGTCGGGATCGCCACGTGGCTCGCCGTCCGCTCGTCGCTGCGGCCGGTGGAGCGGATGCGGGTGGCAGCCGGGCAGTTGCCGCGGGGGCAGCGGTTGCCGGTGCCGGCGGCGCGGGACGAGTTGCAGGCGTTGGCCGAGGCGTTGAACGCCCTGCTCGCCCGGCGGGACGAGGCCACCGAGCGGCTGCGCCGGTTCACCGGGGACGCCGCGCACGAGCTCCGGTCGCCGGTGACGTCGGTGCGCGCCCAGGCCGAGGTCGCCGTCGCGCACCCGGACCCGGACTTCTCCATCGAGGTCCTGGAGTCGGTCGTCGAGGAGTCGGAGCGGCTGTCCAACCTGGTCGACGCGCTGCTCCTGCTGGCCCGCGCGGACACCGGCGAGATGCCTCGCGCCGAGCCGGTGGACCTGGTGCTCCAGTCGCAGTACGCGGCCGAGCGGCTCAACCCCGAGGACCTGCTGCTGTCCATCCACGCCCCGATGAGCGCGTGCCTGATCTCCGCCGCCCGCACCGAGGTCGAGCTGGTGCTGGACAACCTGCTGCGCAACGCCGCCCGGCACGCGCGGTCGTTCATCCGGATCTCGGTGCTGCCGGCGGCGCGGGAGGTGCGGCTGCTGGTGGACGACGACGGCCACGGCATCCCGCCCGAGCACCGGGAGAAGGTGTTCGACCGGTTCTACCGGGTCGAATCCGACCGGGGCCGGGCGACCGGCGGGTTCGGGCTGGGCCTGGCGCTGGTGGCGCACCTGGTGACCCGGCGGCGCGGGACGGTTCGGGCCTCCGAGTCGCCGGAGGGCGGGGCGCGGCTGGAGGTGCGCTGGCCGGAGTACCGGTGATGGCAGGATCGTGGTGTGCCCGAGCTGCGCGCGACGACGCTGGTGGACGCCCCGCTGCGGACCGTGGCGGCGGCACTGCTGGACGCCCGGCTGCTGGCCCGGTCGATCCGCGGCCTGGGCGGGCGGCTCACCGGCGGGCCGGTGCTGCACGCCGGGCTGGAGCTGACCGGGTCGGTGGGTCCGGTGGCCGGGACGCTGCTGGTGACCCGCGCGGACACGACCGGGGTGTCGGCGGAGCTGGTGGGCGGGCCGCTGCCGCGGTTCGTGCTGCTCACGGACCTGCTGCACACCGGCGGCGGGACGATGGTCGTGGACTCCGTCGAGTGGACCAGCCCCGGTGGGCCGCTGGGCCGGTTCGCCGACGTGATCGTCGGGCGCGGGTTGGCGCTGCGGGTGCTGGAGGCGCGGGCCGCCGCGGTGGCCGAGCGCAGTCGTGAACTGCTGTCCGCCCGGGTGGTCGTGGGCGCGGCGATCGTGCGGGACGGGTTGTTGTTGGCGCAGCAGCGGTCCTACCCGGCGGAGGCGGCCGGGAAGTGGGAGCTGCCGGGTGGCCGGGTCGAGGCCGGGGAGTCCGACGCGGACGCGGTGGTGCGGGAGTGCGCGGAGGAGTTGGGGGTGACCGTGGTGGCGGGTGACCAGGTCGGCCCGGACGTGCCGCTGCGGCGGGACCTGCTGCTGCGGATCTACCGGGCCGACCTGGTGTCGGGCGAGCCCGAGGCCCACGACCACCGGGACGTGCGGTGGGTGGGCGCGGCCGAGCTGGACGACCTGGACTGGCTGCCCGCGGACCGCGTGCTGCTGCCGGCCCTGCACGACCTGCTCGCCTGACCCCTTCAGCCCAACCCGGACACCCGCAGGGCCGCTTCCAGGCGGTGGGTGGAGCGTTCGCGTGAACGCTCCGCGCCATGTGCCCGGACGCGGTCCAGTTCGGCCGGGTCGTCCAGCAAGGACTGCGTGCGTTCGCGGACCCCGCGCAGTTCCTCCACCACCGCCTCCGCCGTCTGCTCCTTCAGCTCGGCATAACCCGACAGCGACTCCGCCAGCTCCCTCGGGTCCTTGCCGACGCACGCACCCAGGATCTCCAGCAGGTTCGTCACGCCCGGCTGCGTGTCGGGGGCGTACCGCACCTCACCCAGGTCGTCGGTCACCGCGCGCCGGATCTTGCGGCGCACCAGGTCCGGCGGGTCCAGCAGGAACACCGTGCCGGCCGAGTCCGGCGAGGACTTGGCCATCTTGCGCGACGGGTCGGCCAGGTCGCGCACCCGCGCCGCCGACTTCGGGACCACGCCGTGCGGCATGACGAAGACCTCGCCGTATGTGCCGTTGAACCGCCGGGCCAGCACACGGGCCAGTTCCACGTGTTGTGCCTGGTCATCGCCGACGGGCACCTCCCGCGCACCCTGCAAGAGGATGTCCGACGCCATCAGCACCGGGTAGGTGAGCAGGCTCAACCGCACCGACGCCCGACCCTCGGACTTCTCCTTGAACTGGATCATCCGCGCCGCCTCGCCGTACGTGCAGGTGCACTCCAACACCCACGTCAACGCGCCCAACTCCCGCACCAGGTCCGACTGCACGGCCACCGACCTCGGATCGACCCCGGCCGCGATGAGCACCGCGACCTGTTCCCTGGTCAGCGCGCGCAGCCGCGCCGGGTTGTGGGACGTGGTCATGGCGTGCATGTCGCCGATGAAGTACACGTCCTCGTCGGTGCCCTCGGCGGCCCACCGCCGGATCGCGCCCAGGTAGTTGCCCAACTGGACGGGACCTGACGGGGTGATGCCGGACAGCCTGATCATCGGGGTTCCTCTCGAACGGGTGAGCCCGGCGAGGGTGAGTGGCCCCGGACACGACGAAGGCCGCCCTCGACGGGCGGCCTGTGGTCAACGCACAGTGCTAGGGCCGCCGTGTGGCGGGCCACCAGAACGTGTAAAGAGTGCGCATGGACCGATCTTAGCGCGTGTGCGGCGTCACATGCAGGTCTACATTTTGAGCCATGTACATCGTGGTGCTGGAGTACATCAAGCCGCTGGACGAAGTCGACTACGTGCTGCCGGAGCACGTGGACTGGCTGAAGAAGCAGTACGACGCCGGGCTGTTCCTCGCCTCCGGCCGCCAGGTCCCCCGCACGGGCGGCGTGATCATCACCCGCCCGATGCCGCGCGGGAAGCTCGACGCGCTGCTGGCCACGGACCCGTTCGCGGTGCAGAAGCTCGCGCGCTACCAGGTGATCGAGTTCCAGGCCACCCGGACGGCGCCCGAGCTGGCCAAGCTCAACGAAGCCGTCCTGAGCTGACGGCGGTCCACCCCGGGCCACCCGGACCGACCGGGCGGCGGACCCTCACGCGGCCTTCTTCGCCGCCTTCTCGGCCTTCTTCGCCTTCTTGAGCGCCTTCTTGCGCTCCTTGAGCATCACGGTCACCGGGCACCTCTTGCAGCGCGGGTCGGACCGGCAGCACTTCTTCTTCACCTTGATCTTGCCCACGCGTTGCCTCACACTCATCGGGGTGTCCCCAGAGTAGGTGAGGCTCACTTCACCCTGCGCGCGTGTGTGGTAATGGCGACCCGACCGGTAGGCTGTCCGGAGGCTGCGCGCGTTTTCCATGTCATGGCGCCTGCCCATCCTCGATGTCAGCTCTAGGAGTTCCGCGTGCCCACGGCCACCGCGTCGATCAAGGAAACGCTGGTCCGCAACGACCTGCGCAACGTCGCGATCGTCGCGCACGTTGACCACGGCAAGACCACCCTGGTCGACGCCATGCTCCGCCAGTCCGGGGCCTTCTCGGAACGAGCCGAACTCGTGGACCGGGTCATGGACTCGGGCGAGCTGGAGCGCGAGAAGGGCATCACCATCCTCGCCAAGAACACGGCGGTGCGGCGGCACACGCCCGACGGCGTGGTCACCATCAACGTCGTCGACACCCCCGGCCACGCCGACTTCGGCGGCGAGGTCGAGCGCGGCCTGTCGATGGTCGACGGCGTCGTGCTGCTGGTGGACGCCTCCGAGGGTCCGCTGCCGCAGACCCGGTTCGTGCTGCGCAAGACGCTGGCGGCGGGCCTGCCGGTGATCCTCGTGGTCAACAAGGTCGACCGCCCCGACGCCCGGATCTCCGAGGTCGTCGAGGAAGCCCACGACCTGCTGCTGGACCTGGCCACCGAGGTCGGCGCGGACGACTCCGTGCTGGACCTGCCGGTCGTCTACGCCTCCGCCCGCGCCGGCCGCGCGTCGCTGAACCAGCCCGAGGACGGCGGCCTGCCCGACGAGGAGAACCTCGACTCGCTGTTCGAGGTCCTGCTCACCCACATCCCCGCGCCCACCGGCGACGCCGACGCCCCGCTGCGCGCGCTGGTCACCAACCTCGACGCGTCCACGTTCCTGGGCCGCATCGCGCTGTGCCGCATCGCCGCCGGCCGCATCCGCAAGGGCGAGACGGTGTCGTGGTGCCGCGAGGACGGCTCGGTGCAGAAGGTGAAGATCACCGAGCTGCTGATCACCGAGGCGCTGGAGCGGGTCCCGGCCGAGGAGGCGCGCGCGGGTGACCTGGTCGCCATCGCGGGCATCCCGGACATCACCATCGGCGACACGCTGGCCGACGTGGACAACCCGGAGCCGCTGCCCCGGATCACCGTCGACGAGCCCGCGATCTCGATGACCATCGGCGTCAACACCTCGCCGCTGGCCGGCCGCAACGGCGGCACCAAGCTGACCGCCCGCCTGCTCAAGTCCCGCCTGGACTCCGAGCTGGTCGGCAACGTGTCGGTGCGGGTGCTGCCCACCGAGCGCCCGGACACCTGGGAGGTGCAGGGCCGCGGCGAGCTGGCGCTGGCCATCCTGGTCGAGCAGATGCGCCGCGAGGGCTTCGAGCTGACCGTCGGCAAGCCGCAGGTGGTCACCAAGACCGTCGACGGCAAGCTGCACGAGCCCTACGAGCGGCTGACCATCGACGCCCCCGAGGAGCACCTGGGTGCCGTCACCCAGCTGCTGGCCAACCGCAAGGGCCGGATGGAGAACATGGCCGGCCACGGCACCGGCCGGATCAAGCTGGACTACGTCGTGCCCTCGCGCGGCCTGATCGGCTTCCGCACCGAGTTCCTCACCGAGACCCGCGGCACCGGCATCGCCAACGCCGTGTCCGAGGGCTACGGCCCGTGGGCCGGCGAGATCCGGACCCGCCACAACGGCTCCCTGGTCGCCGACCGCGCCGGCTCCATCACCGCGTACGCGATGATCCAGCTGGCCGACCGCGGCACGTTCTTCGTCGAGCCGGGCGCGGACACCTACGAGGGCATGGTCGTGGGCGAGAACCCGCGCGCCGAGGACCTCGACGTGAACGTGTGCCGCGAGAAGAAGCTGACCAACATGCGGTCCTCGACGGCCGACGTGATGGAGACCCTGGCCCGGCCGCGCAAGCTCAGCCTGGAGGAGGCGCTGGAGTTCTGCGCCGCCGACGAGTGCGTGGAGGTCGCGCCGGAGGTCGTGCGCGTCCGCAAGATCATCCTGGACGCCAACCTGCGTGGCCGGGAGCGCAACCGCCAGAAGCTGCGCAACGCCTGAGAGAACAGCAGGTCACAGACGCCCTCGGAGCCCCGCTCCGGGGGCGTCTCGCGTACTGCGCGCAGCGCACACTTATTAATAAGGTGTAACTGCCAGACCTCGAACGTGTGCGGAAGGTGCCCCAGTACCCTCGTCGGCATGAGTCGGTCTGGGGGGACCCGCGTACGCGCGGCCGTCGCTGTGGTCGCGTTGTTCGTGCTGTCCGCGTGCAGCGTGACGCCCCCGCCGCCGCTCGTCCCCTCCACGCCCGGCATGACCGTGGTCCCGAAGGAGAAGGTCAACGAGATCGTCGTCGGCGTGGACGACGTCCGCGGCGGCTACAACCCGCACACCCTCGCCGGCCAGTCCACGGTCACCACCGCGCTCGCCTCCCTCCTCCTGCCGAGCACCTTCCGCACCGCCGCCGACGGCAGCCCGGTCCTGGACCGCTCGCTGTTGTTGTCAGCCGAGGTCACGAAGGCCGAGCCGTACACGGTGACCTACACGATCCGCCGGGACGCCTCCTGGTCGGACAGCGCCCCGATCGCCGCCGAGGACTTCGTGTTCCTGTGGCAGCGGATGCGCGAGGAGCCCGGCGTGGTCAACCCCGCCGGGTACCGGCTGATCTCCGACATCGCCTCCCGCGAGGGCGGCAAGGTCGTCGAGGTCGTGTTCGACCAGCCCTACCCGGGCTGGCGCAGCCTGTTCTCCGACCTGCTGCCCGCCCACCTGCTCAAGGACGCCCCCGGCGGCTGGCAGGCGGCCCTGAGCGACAGCTTCCCGGCCACCGCCGGCCCCTTCGCCGTGCGCACCCTGGACCAGCCGCGCGGCGAGATCATCCTGGAGCGCAACGACCGCTACTGGGAGCAGCCCACGACCCTCGACCGGGTGGTGCTGCGCCGCGCCGGCCAGCACGAGATCGTGGAGGCCCTCAAGACCGGTGACGACCAGGCCGCGCTCATCCGGGCCGACGCGATCGCCCTCAAGGACGTCGAGGACCTCGCCGCGGGCACGCCGCTGACCACCGCCGTCGTGCCGCGGCCGGAGGTCGTCGAGCTGCTGGCCCGCCCGGCCGCGCCGCAGATGGCCGACGTCCGCGTCCGGCAGGCCGTGTTCGGCCTGCTGAACCGCGACGAGCTGATCGCGCTGGGCAGCCGCAACGGCCCGAGCGCCAAGCTGCGCGCCGACGCCCAGGTGCTGCCGCCGAGCAAGCCGGGGTACCAGCCGACCCTCCAGACCGTGCCGACCCCGCCCGCGCAACTGCTGACCGAGGCGGGCTACACCAACCAGAACGGCCAGTGGGTGCGTGACGGCAAACAACTGACGCTCACCATCGCCGCACCCGCCGGGATCGAGCCGTATGTGACCATCGCGAGCCGTGTTCAGCGTCAACTGTCATTGTCCGGAATCGCCGGACGCGTCCTGACAACGCCGCCCAATCAGTTGTTCGGTCGTGATCTCTCGGGCACCGCCACTTCCAACGTCGAGGTGGTCGACATTGCCGTCGTGCCCCGCGTCGACACCGGGGATTCGTCCGCCGCACTCGCTTCCGCATTTGGCTGCCGCACCTCCTCGGCGGAGGGCGGTACACCCATTCCGGGGAATCTGTCCGGTTTCTGCGACCAGGCGGTCCAAGGCCCGATCGACGACGCGCTGACCGGTCGCGCGCTGCTGTCCGACACCCTCGCCAGGGTCGAGCCGCTGCTCTGGCAGCAGGCCGTCTCGATGCCGTTGTTCCAGGTAGCGGACCTGCTGGTGGTCCTTCCGGAGGCCGTGAACGTCACCCCGGGCGCGCCCTTCGCGGGTCCCCTCAGCGGTGCGCCGACGTGGCGGCGGCAAGATCGTTGACCGTTAACTCTTCTCTTTGGCAGAAGAACGACCTACGCTCGGGATGCGGCCGACGGTCGATGTTGACAGTATTCCCGTCGTCCGGTTAACGAACGCTCCCGCCCGGTAACGACGGAGTAGCGTGCTGCTACCAGCGTGTCACCCTTTGGTCACGATCGGCCTGTGGGTCGTGACCCTGCTTGCGGCGGCTTCTTATCGTGCTGCAACGGTGTGTCGGTTCGGGGCGCGTTTGGCACATCACGGTTATGGGTTGAGTTCGGCTCAAACAGTCGCTCCAACCCAGTGCTAGGAGGGCACGTGTCGATGAGGAGATCAAAGGCTGTCTCGGCGCTTGCGCTGTTGACCGGTGCCGCACTCGTGTTGAGTGCGTGTGGTGGCGGCGGCACGAGCGGCGACCAGGGTGGCCAGCAGAACGCCGACCCCGGCAAGATCGGTGGTCAGGACGAGCTGTACAAGCGACCGAAGGTGGACGACATCGGCGAGGTCGCCATCGCCGTCGAAGAGGGCATGGACGACTACCAGAACTACATTGGTGCGTCCAACAGCTTCGCGAACACGATCGCGCTGTCCAACGTGATCCCCTCGCCGTACTTCACCGACTACGTCGACGGCAAGCTCGTGATCAAGGTCGACGGCGACCTGATGGACTCCATCAAGGTCACCTCGAACGACCCCCAGGTCATCGAGTGGAAGGTCCGCAAGGAGGCCGTCTGGCAGGACGGCGAGCAGGTGGACTGCGACGACTTCTACCTGAAGTGGCTGGCCGCGACAAGCAAGGCGACCGTCAAGGGCGACGACGGCAAGGAAGCGTCGATCTGGGACGCGACGCCGACGGGCTACGAGAACATCGAGAAGCTCGAGTGCTCGGACAACGACAAGACGATCACCACGACGTTCTTCAAGGACAAGCCGTACGCGGACTACCGGGGCATCTTCTCCACGCCCGGTAGCGACGGCCTGCTCCCGGCGCACGTCCTGGAGAAGAAGGCCGGCATCGCCGACATCACCAAGATCACGCCGGCGCAGACCGACGAGCAGGTGACCAAGGCGGCCGAGTTCTTCACCAAGGGCTGGCGGGGCTTCGACAAGGAGCTGTCGCTGTCGGCCGGTCCGTACATGATCGAGTCCACGGACCTGAAGAACCTGACCGTGCTGGTCCGCAACCCGAAGTGGTGGGGCAACCCCGGTGGCCCCGCGCGTGTCCTGCTGAAGACGAACACCGACTCCCAGTCGGCGACCCAGCAGCTCCAGAACAAGGAAGTCCAGGTCATCGCGCCGCAGGCCGACCCCGCGGTCGCCCAGCAGCTCCGCGGTGACGGCGCGTTCCAGGTCTTCGCCGCCGGTGGCCAGACCTTCGAGCACGTCGACTTCAACATGGAGCGCGCGCTGTTCAAGCAGAACAAGGAACTGCGCCTGGCCATCGCCCAGTGCTTCGACAACCAGGGCCTGGTCGACAAGCTGATCAAGGACGTGGACCCCAGCGCCAAGCCGCTCGGCTCGCTGACGTTCATGCCGAACGAGGTCGGCTACGAGGACCACTACGGCGACGTCGGCAAGGGTGACGTGGCCGCGGCCAAGAAGACGCTGGAAGACGCCGGTTGGAAGCAGGGCGCCGACGGCATCTACACCAAGGGCGAGTTCCGCGCGTCCTTCAAGCTGGGCCACAAGATCGTCCAGCGCCGCTCCGACACCGTCCGGATCCTCCAGGACAAGTGCCGCCAGGCGGGCATCGAGATCGTCGACGACCAGGCCGACGACTTCAACTCCAAGCGGCTCACCGCGAGCGAGTTCGACGCGGCGCTGTTCGCGTGGGTCGGCCAGCCGCTGAAGGCCGGCGCGTACGGCAACTACGCGTCGAAGGACGCCGGTGGTACGGGTAACTACAACCTGTACTCGAACAAGAAGGTCGACGAGACCTGGAAGGCCGCCAACGGCGAGCTGGACTACCAGAAGCGCATCAAGATGATGAACGACGTCGACAAGCTGATGCGCGACGACCTGCACAGCGTCCCGCTGTTCCAGCTGCCCGACTTCGCCGCGGCGACCGCGGACATCGGCCCGATCGCCTACGTGGGCGTTCAGGGTGGTGTCACGTGGAACCTCTTCGCCTGGCAGAAGAAGAAGTGAGTCGCGCCGCCACGGCGGCTGAGCTCTAGCTAACGAGTCCGACCGGGGGGCCGGTGCCACAAGCGCCGGCCCCCCGGGCGGCGTCCGCGTCCGGTGGGCGGGCTCGACGAGCCGCCGTGACGGTGTTGCCTGCCCTAGGAAGACAAGAGACTTGTCATGTTCCGATACATAATCCGGCGGTTGTTGATCTCGATTCCGCTGTTGATCGCCGCATCCTTCCTCTGCTTCGGCCTGACCACCGCGATGGGCGATCCCCTGGGCGAGTGGAAGCTCCAGAAGCCGCGCACAGAGGCCGAGATCTCCCTCGCCTACGAGCGGACGGGCTACAACAAGCCGTTCCTCGACCGCTACGTCGACTGGGCGGGCGACTTCGTCACCGGCGACTGGGGCGAGACCGTCGTGCCGGGCAACGCGGGCAAGCCGGTCAAGGACGAGCTGTTCAAGGCCTTCACCGTCACCCTCCGTCTCATCATCGCCGCCGAGCTCATCGCCCTGGCCCTCGGTGTGGCCATCGGCGTGATCGGCGCGGTCAAGCAGTACTCCATCTTCGACTACACGGCAACCGGAATAGCGTTCGCCATGTTCTCGATGCCGTTGTTCTGCGTGGCGCTCATCCTCAAGGCGGGCGGCATCCAGTTGAACAACTGGCTGGAGTCCATAGGCCTGGACCGGTGGATCATCACGGCGGGACCGCCGGGCGACGGCTTCAAGGGCAGCTTCGGCGAGCAGATCTTCCAGTACAGCGGCGCGTACATCCTGCCGACCATCTGCCTCGTCGTGATCCAGTTCGCCCTCTACAGCCGGTTCCAGCGCGCCTCCATGCTGGACACCCTCAACGCCGACTACGTGCGCACCGCGCAGGCGAAGGGCGTGTCGCAGGGGCGGGCGATCTTCCGCCACGCGTTCCGCAACGCGCTGATCCCGGTCATCACCGTGTCCTCCCTGAACTTCGGCGCCCAGTTCGGCGGCGCCGTCATCACCGAGACGGTGTTCGGCTGGTCGGGCATGGGCAAGTTCCTCGTGGACGCCGTCGTGAAGCTGGAGCCCTTCCAGGTGCTCGGCTTCATGATGCTCACCGCCATCTTCATCATCGTGTTCAACCTGATCGCGGACATCCTTTACGCGTTCCTGGACCCGAGGATTCGCCTTGACTGAGATCGGTTCCCCCGTGGCGCAGGCCCCTGCGCCCACCTCGGCCGAGGCGAGTCAGTTCGACACGACCGCGGCCCGCAAGCAGTGGCAGGTCATCCTGCGCCGCTTCCTGCGGCACAAGGCGGCCGTCGTCGGGCTCGCCCTGTTCGTCCTGCTCGTGCTCTTCGCCTTCCTGGGCGGCCTGATCTGGAAGTACCCGTTCACGGACCTGGGCTTCCAGCGGTACCTGCCGCCCAGCGCGGACCACCCGTTCGGCACCGACCGGCTCGGCGCCGACATGGTCGCGCTGATCATCCGCGGCACGCAGTTCTCCATCCAGATCGCGCTGGTCGTGGCGCTGGTGTCCACCGTGATCGGCGTCGTGCTCGGCGCGCTCGCGGGCTACCTGCGCGGCTGGGTCGACAGCGTGATCAGCCGGTTCATCGACCTGCTGCTGGTGATCCCGAGCATCGTCATCGCGGCGGTGCTGGTGCGCAACAGCTTCGTGCTGTCGGTGGCCGGCGGCAGCAACAGCAACTGGCTCGTCGTGGCCCTCTACCTGGGCCTGATCGGCTGGCTGTCCATCGCCCGCGTCATCCGCGGCATGGTGCTGTCGCTGCGCGAGAAGGAGTTCATCGAGGCCGCCCGCGCGCTCGGCGCGTCGACCTTCCGGATCATCTTCAAGCACATCCTGCCCAACACGGTCGACGTGATCATCGTCAACGCGACGCTGGCCATCGCGCAGGCGGTGCTGCTGGAGGCCGCGCTGTCGTTCATCGGCCTGGGCGTCCAGTCGCCGGACACGTCGCTGGGCCTGATGATCAGCCTGAACAAGAACGAGTTGACGCTGCACCCGTGGCTGTTCTTCATCCCGTTCGTGTTCATCGTGCTGATCTCGCTGTCGGTGAACTTCATGGGTGACGGTCTCCGGGACGCGTTCGACCCGCGCCAGAAGCGGGTGAAGGCATGAGTGAGTTGGACGTGATGAACGAACCCGAGCCCGTGATCCAGGGTGCGGGCGGCGACAAGCTGCTCAAGGTCGAGAACCTGTCGGTGGACTTCCCGACCGACGACGGCGTCGTGCACGCCGTGCGGGACGTGTCGTTCAGCCTCGGCTCCGGCGAGGTGCTGGGCGTCGTCGGCGAGTCCGGCTCCGGCAAGTCGGTGTCGTCGATGGCGATCATGGGCCTGCTGCCCAAGACCGCGCAGATCGGCGGCTCGATCAAGTTCAAGGGCAAGGAACTCGTCGGGCTGAGCTACAAGCAGATGCAGCCCGTGCGCGGCAACGGCGTCGCGATGATCTTCCAGGACCCGATGACGTCGCTGAACCCGGTCTACACCGTGGGCTGGCAGCTGGCCGAGGCGTACCTGGCGCACCACGACGTGTCGAAGAAGGCCGCCTGGGCCAAGGCCGTCGAGGCGCTGGAACTGGTCGGCATCCCGCAGCCCGACCGCCGCGCGGCGCAGTACCCGCACGAGTTCTCCGGCGGCATGCGGCAGCGCGCGATGATCGCGATGGCGATCATCAACGACCCGGACGTGATCATCGCGGACGAGCCGACCACCGCGCTGGACGTGACCGTGCAGGCGCAGATCCTGGACACGCTGCTGCGCATCCGGGACGAGACGAGCGCGGGCATCGTGATCATCACCCACGACCTCGGCGTCGTGGCGGGCATGGTCGACCGCGTCCAGGTCATGTACGGCGGCACCGTCGTCGAGCAGGGCACCGTGGACGAGGTCTTCGAAGCCCAGCGGATGCCCTACACCGTCGGTCTGCTCGGGTCGATCCCGAACCCGAACATGCTGGGCAAGCGGCTCACGCCGATCAAGGGCGCGCCGCCCTCGCTGATGAACCTGCCGCAGGGCTGCTCGTTCTCCCCGCGGTGCCCGCTCGTCGTCGACGAGTGCCGCGAGTCCGAGCCCCAGTTGCTGGAGACCGACCGGCTCGGCCACTTCGCGCGCTGCCACCGCTCCGCGCACCTGGCCACCATCGAGAACCCGCAGCGGCTGTTCGCGCACGAGGAGATCGGCGTGGTCGAGAACCCCGCCTCGCTCACGATGGCCAACCCGGACATGCCCGTCGCCGAGGACCTCGACGACGTGGAGGCGCGGTTGCAGGAAGAGGAGAAGCCCACGTCATGACCACTTCGACTGACGTGAACCCGCAGGCGGGCGGCGCCGTGTCGGGTGGCCGGCCGGGCGAGACCCCCTTGTTGCAGGTCACGGACCTGGTGAAGTCCTTCCCCGTGCGCGGCGGCGGCATCATCCCGCGCACGGTCGGGCAGGTCCAGGCCGTGTCCGGCGTGAGCTTCGACCTGTACCCGGGCGAGACGCTCGGCCTGGTCGGCGAATCCGGCTGCGGCAAGTCCACGACCGGCCGCGCGATCCTCCAGCTGCACAAGCCCACCTCGGGCTCGGTGAAGTTCGAGGGCCGCGAGCTGACCACGCTCGGCGGCAAGGCGCTGCGCGGCGTCCGCAAGGACATGCAGATCGTGTTCCAGGACCCGTACGCCTCGCTCAACCCGCGCTGGCAGATCAACGAGCTGATCTCCGAGCCGTTCAAGATCCACGGCATCGAGGGCGGCCAGAGCATCCAGCGCCGGGTCAACGAGCTGATGGAACTCGTCGGCCTCAACCCGGAGCACCGCAACCGGTACGCCCACGAGTTCTCCGGCGGCCAGCGGCAGCGCATCGGCATCGCCCGCGCGCTGGCGCTCAACCCGAAGCTCATCGTGCTCGACGAGCCGGTGTCGGCGCTGGACGTGTCCGTCCAGGCCGGCGTGGTGAACCTGCTGGAGGAACTCCAGGAGCGGCTGGGCCTGGCGTACCTGTTCGTGGCGCACGACCTGTCGGTCGTCCGGCACATCTCCGACCGGGTCGCCGTGATGTACCTCGGCAAGATCATCGAGCTCGGTGAGCGCGAGGAGATCTACGCCCGGCCGATGCACCCGTACACGCAGGCCCTGCTGTCGGCGGTGCCGGTGCCGGACCCGAAGTTGGAGCGCCAGCGCCAGCGGATCGTCCTCACCGGTGACGTGCCGTCGCCGGTGAACCCGCCCTCGGGCTGCCGGTTCCGCACCCGCTGCTGGAAGGCGCAGGACATCTGCGCCGTCGAGGAGCCCAAGCTGGAACTGCGCGGCGGTCCCGACGGCACCCTCTCGGCGTGCCACTTCGCCGAGGTCAAGCAAGTCGCCGTGGGCTGACCCCTGGTGCTGACCGCTTTGTCGGGGCCGCCGGTTTCCGGCGGCCCCGACGCTGTCTCTACGCTGATCCGGTGACGCTGACTGCTCCACCACGGTTGCTGCTGGTACACGCACACCCTGACGACGAGAGCCTGTGGACGGGCGGCACCATCGCCCGGTACGCGGCGAGCGGCGTGCACGTCACCGTGGTCACCTGCACCCTCGGCGAAGAGGGCGAGATCATCCCGCCCGCACTGCGCGAACTGGCCGCCGACGCGGCCGACCAACTCGGCGGCTACCGGGTGGCCGAACTGAGATCCGCGTGCGCGGCCCTCGGCGTGACCGACCACCGTTTCCTCGGTGGCATCGGCCGCTGGCGCGACTCGGGCATGGCGGGCGTCCCGGCCAACGACCACCCCCGTGCGTTCATCCGGGGTTCGCTGGACGAGCAGGCCGAGGAACTGGCCGCGATCATCGCGTCGGTGAAGCCGCAGGTCGTCGTGACTTATGACGAGAACGGCGGGTACGGGCACCCCGATCACATCCGGGCTCACGAGATCACGATGGCGGCGGCGGGTGCTGTTGCGGATGGTGGTTCGGATGTCGAGCGGGTTTTCTACGCCGTGACTTCTCGGGATGCCACGGCGGCTGGGGTTGCGGCTTTGGGGGAGGTGGCTGAGCTGCCTTGGCGGTTGCCTGCGGAGGGGGAGTTGCCGGTGACTGATGACTCGGCGATCACCACCGTGGTTGACGTGTCGGAGCACCTGGTGGCGAAGATGCGTGCTTTGCGCGCACACTCCACGCAGGTCAGCGTGTTGCCGGATGGGTCGGCGTATGCCTTGTCCAACGGGATTGCTCAGCCTGTGGTGCAGGCCGAGTACTACGTGTTGGCGCGGGGGTCGGCGGTCGGGGCTGAGGAGGACTTGTTCGGAGGGCTCGATTGAGGGCTGGATTGAGGGAGTGGCCGGGTTTGTGGTGAGGGAGCGGTGGGGTTTGCGGTGAGGGAGCGGTTGGGGTGAAAGAGCGGTTGGCGGTTGGGGCGTTCGTCCTACAGGCGTTCGTGCTGGCGGTGTTGGAGCTGTTCTTCCTGCCGTTGCGGTTGGACGGCACCCTGCTGCCCCGGATCGCCGACTACCCGTTCCCCATCGCGGTCGTCGTCGCGATCGTCACGACTCCGTTGCTGGTCCTCGGCGCTGCCGCCTACGCCAGCCGTCCCCTGACCGCCGCCGCGCCGTTGTTGGTGTGGTTGGGGACGTTGTTGGTGTTCGGGGTGTTCGGGCCGGGTGGGGACGCCATGTTGCTCAACGACTGGCGGACGTTGTTGCTGTTCGCCGGGGGGATGCTGCCGAGCGCGGTGGCGGTGGGCGCGTTCATGGGTAGGCAGGCCCGTGCCGGCCATTAGCGATCGGGACATCGTGCGGGCCTTGCGCCCGTTCGTGCGTGCCACTGGTCCGTTGCTGGACACGCTCAGGACGGCCGATTTCGCGCGCCTGCGTGATCGTTCGGTTGAGGACGGGGTTGGGGCGGACCGGCGGACCGTGGATCGGTTGTGGGACCAGCTTGCGCGGGTGAAGGTGCCGGGGACGGCGGCGTGGACGGCGATGGATGTCGCCGCGCGGGATTCGTGGTGGTTGAACCGGGTGGGGCGGTTGGTGTCCTTGCTGGCTGCCTTGCCCGGGGTGGGTGGCGCGTTGGCGGACCGGTTGCCGATCCAGGCCGCGTTGGGGGCGGCGGGGCAGGGGTTGGTGTTGTCGGCCCTGGCGGGCGAGCACGGGTTCGTGTCGGTCGAGGATCGGGTGCGGTTGTTGGCGTTCGTGTTGTTCCAGCGGAACGTGGACGGGCGGGCCGTGGATGCTCGGGCGGAGGAGGACCGCGAGACTGCCGAGTTGACCGGGGAGTTGGCCGGGTCGACTGGTGGGCCGGCGGTTGGGGAGGGGAAGTCTTCGACGTTGCGGTCGATTGGGCGGACCGTGTGGAAGCTCGCCAAGGTGATGTGGGCTTTGGAGGGTGAGTTGGACAAGCGTCCTCAGGGGCGGTTTTACCACCAGGCGTTGGGGATGGTGCCCGTGGTGGGGGTTGTCGGGGATTATTTTGGTGAGCGTTCGGCGATGAAGCGGGTGCGACGGGCCGCTTACGAATGGTTCGCCTCTCAGCCTCCGAGGCCGTCTTCCGGCTCTGACTGATCTTCCCTGCTGGTGCTTTCGCCGCTCACGCGGCTCGCGGTGGCGCTTCGCGCTCTCAAGCTGAACGCGCTGACGCGCTCTCAAGCTGAACGCGCTGACGCGCTCTCAAGCTGAACGCGCTGACGCGCTCTCAAGCTGAACGCGCTGACG
>NZ_JBBEGC010000098.1:0-10483 GCF_037401995.1 Saccharothrix sp. CCNWYY140 | reverse complement strand
CGCTCTCGAGATGAAAAGCGCCTCGCCGGCGGGCAGGCCGCCAAGGATGGACGCAAAGCCAAAAGAAAGTGCGGGGGCTTTTTGCGTCATCCCCGTATGGCCTGGCGGAGCCAACCACAGATTTCCCTGGGTGCCGCTAAATTTTTTGCTCGTTCCTCACAAAAAATTCGGCTGCACCCAGGGAAATCTGTGGTAGCCCTTCGGGCAGGCCATACGGGGATGACGCAAAAAGCCCAACCTGAGTTGTGTCCCACCGGGGACTACGACCACTCCACAGCTCGCCCGCCGCGCATCCCGGCAGCCCAACAACCCGCCCCAGCCCACTGCCGATCCTCAGACGGCCCGCCCACAGCCCGCCACCAGTCCTCCGACGGCCCGCCCCAGCCCCGTCCCCAACCCACCGCTAGCTCGCCCCCAGTCCACCGCCGGCCCACCGCCAGTCCGGCCGGCCCGCCGCCCGCCAGCCCGCCGACCGCCGGCCCGCCGATCGCCAACCCGCCGCCCGCCAGTCCGCCGCCCGCCAGCCGACGGCCGACCGACGGCTCCACGGCTCGACAGCCCGCATCCCACGCCCAACTCCTCCGGCGCACAGCACACCGCCCGCTCGCCCCGCCCTCCCCTCACGGCGCGGTGAGCCGCGTGGTGTGAGCGGTTGGTTGTGGGCAGGGCTCAATGCGGCGGGCTGGGGCACACCCGCCGGCGGCGAGTCTGGTTGCGCGGGTGCGGTGGATGGGGGGCGCGGGCGGCAGGTCGGGTTGTGCGGGGGTGCCGGCGGGTCGGGTCGCGAACCGACGCCGTCCCAGGCGCGAGCCAGCGCCAACCTGGGCGTGAGCCAGTGCCGAGCCGGGTGCGAGCCAGTGCCGGGTCTGGTCGCGTGCCGGTGGTGGGGCTGGTCGTGCGGGAGTGCCGGGTTTGGTCGCGTGCTGGCGGTGAGGGTGGGCAGGTCGCTGGTGGTGGGGCTGGGGCGTGGGTTTGGTAGGGGTGGGTTAGGGCTTGGTGGGGGTGGTTGGGGGGATCCAGTACTGGTACTGGTGGTGTTCTGTGCAGCCCAGGGAGGCGTACAGGCGTAGGGCAGGCTCGTTGTGTTCTGCTACCTGGAGGGCGCAGCGGGTGGCTCCCCGTTCCAACCCCCACGCCGCCAGCGCGCCCATCAGTGCCCGGGCCACCCCCGATCGCCGTGCCGGCGCCACCACCGCCAGCCGGGCGATGTGCAGCAGGTCGCCGACCACCGCTCCGCGTACCGCCGCTACCACCTCCCCTTCCCGCCTCACCTCGCCGAACCCGACCACATCCCCACTACCCAATACATGCCGCTGAGCGACCGTCGGGTTGTCCTGGGCCGTCAAGTTCCACCATTCGGGAGAAGGCAAGGGGCTGATGGCCGCTCCTTCGGACTTCGGACAGGCGAACTCGCTCAGTGCGCCCGTCAGCACGTACGACGATGCGCCACCCGGGTGATCATGGTCGACCTGCCAGCCCGCCGCCTCCACCGCCGACTCCGAACGTGATCCGACCACCACGTGTGCCGCCGGCTTGATCGCGTTGTCGGTCGCGAAGGTGATCACCCGGTCCAGCGCCTCCGCCACCGGGACGCCGGGGTCTCCCGTGGTCAGGGCGCTGTTCGCCCTGCCTGTGAAGCCGTCCGCCGCGCGTAGGCGCCACTGGCCCAGGGGCTGGTCGACCAGGGCGGGCCAGGCGTCTGCGCAGCGTTGCTCCAACTCGGTGACCGAATCCATGCACGCATCGTCCCTTCTGCTGGTAAACGGTGTTCTGTGAGCTGAAGCACGGTGCCGATAAGGCAAGCCTGACCGTTGGACAATCGGATCCGCCGCGTACTCTCCGGCTTGCGCGGTGTGGACCAGAACGAGAGCAGGAGAGCGCAGTGACCTATGTGATCGCCCAGCCGTGCGTGGACGTGCTCGACAAGGCGTGCATCGAAGAGTGCCCCGTCGACTGCATCTACGAAGGCGACCGGATGCTCTACATCCACCCGGATGAGTGCGTCGACTGTGGTGCTTGCGAGCCGGTGTGCCCGGTGGAGGCCATCTACTACGAGGACGACGTCCCGGACGAGTGGAAGGAGTACACCAAGGCGAACGTGGACTTCTTCGACGAGCTGGGCTCCCCGGGCGGCGCTTCGAAGGTGGGCAAGGTCAGCGCCGACCCCGCGTTCGTGAAGGCTCTCCCGCCGCAGGCGTCGCACGAGTGACCAAGCGGCTCCCGGACTTCCCCTGGGACTCCCTGGCCGACCACGCCGCCAAGGCGCGCACGCACCCCGGCGGCGTGGTCGACCTGTCCATCGGGACCCCCGTGGACGACGTCCCGGACCTGATCCGACGGGCGCTGGCCTCGGTCGCCGAGGTGCCCGGTTACCCGACCACGCACGGCACGCCCGAGCTGCGGGAATCGGTCGTCGGCGCGCTCGCGCGGCGGCACGGCGTGACCGGGCTCGACCCGAACGACGTGCTGCCCACCATCGGGTCCAAGGAGCTGGTGGCCTGGTTGCCGACGCTGCTCGGGCTCGGGCCCGGTGACGTGGTGGCGATCCCGGCGCTGGCCTACCCGACCTACGAGGTGGGCGCGAAGCTCGCCGGGGCGACGCCGGTGCGGCTGGCCGATGGTGAACCGCCCCCGGAGGGCACTCGGCTGGTCTGGCTGAACTCGCCGTCCAACCCGACCGGCCGCGTCCAGGACGCCGGTGCGCTGGCGCAGGCCGTGCGGGACGCCCGGGACGTGGGCGCGGTGGTCGCGTCGGACGAGTGCTACCTGGCGCTGCCGTGGGACGCCGAGCCGGTGTCCGTGCTGCGGCCCGAGGTCAACGGCGGCTCCCTGGACGGGCTGCTGGCGGTGCACTCGCTGTCCAAGTCGTCCAGCCTCGCGGGCTACCGGGCCGGGTTCGTCACGGGCGACCCGGGGCTGGTGGCGGCGCTGCTGGAGGTCCGCAAGCACGCGGGGATGATCGTGCCCCGGCCGGTGCAGGCGGCGATGACGGCGGCGTTGGAGGACGACGAGCACGTGGCCGTGCAGCGGGAGCGTTACCGCGCGCGGCGCGAGGTGCTGTTGCCGGCCTTGAAGGCGGCGGGGTTCGCCGTCGACCACTCCGAGGCGGGCCTGTACCTGTGGTCGACCCGTGACGAGAAGGCGTGGGACACCGTGGCGTGGCTGGCGGAGCGGGGCATCCTGGCCGCGCCGGGCACCTTCTACGGGCCTACGGGCGACCGGCACGTGCGCATCGCGCTGACGGCGACCGACGAGCGCGTGGCGGCGGCAGCGGAGCGCCTGGCGGGCTGAGCCGCACATTACTGTTGGGTATGCCGATCTACTCGTTTGAAGGCAAGACGCCCGTCGTGCACCCGAGCGCGTGGATCGCGCCGACCGCGACCCTCATCGGTGACGTGACCGTCGAGGCGAACGCGTCCGTCTGGTACGGCGTCGTCATCCGTGCCGATTTCGGGCCCGTGGTCATCCGGGAAGGCGCGAACGTGCAGGACAACACGGTCATCCACGTCCAGCAGGGCGTGGAGATCGGTGCCGGCGCCACGATCGGGCACCTGTGCGTGGTGCACGACTGCACGGTCGGCGCGGGGGCGTTGATCGGCAACGGGGCCACCGTGCAGGACGGCGCGGTCATCGGGGAGCGGGCGTTGATCGCCGCCGGCGCGATGGTGGGGCCGGGCAGCGTCGTGCCGTCCGAGGTGGTGGCGATGGGGGTGCCGGCGAAGCGGCAGGTGCCGCTGGAGGGTGCGCCGAAGATGTGGGTGGACCACAACGCGGCGATCTACCAGGCGTTGGCGCAGCGGCACGCGAGCGGGATCGAAGAGGTCACGGTCGGCGAGGGCTGACGAGCGGGGGCCGCGGCCGTCGGGTCGCGGCCCCCGGCTGAGGGTCAGTCGTTCGAGTGAAGGGCCGCGTTCAGTTCGACGCCCGTGCCCTTGCGCGGGAGAACCTTGACCACGCCGGTCGTCGAGTCGCGGATGAACAGCAGGTTCGGCGTGCCGGACAGGGCCGCGCCCTTCACGACCGTGCCGTCCGGGCCGGTGATCTTGGTGCCGGCCGTGATGTACAGGCCCGCCTCGACCACGCAGTCGTCGCCCAGCGAGATGCCGACGCCGCCGTTCGCGCCGATCAGGCAGCGCTCGCCGATGGAGATGACCTCCTTGCCGCCACCGGACAGCGTGCCCATGACCGACGCGCCGCCGCCGACGTCCGAGCCGTCGCCGACGACGACACCGGCCGAGATCCGGCCCTCGACCATCGACGCGCCCAGCGTGCCGGCGTTGAAGTTCACGAAGCCCTCGTGCATGACCGTGGTGCCGGCCGAGAGGTGCGCGCCCAGGCGGACCCGGTCGGCGTCGGCGATCCGGACACCGGTCGGCACGACGTAGTCGACCATGCGGGGGAACTTGTCGATGCCGTAGACGGTGACCGGGCCGCGCGTGCGCAGCCGCAGCCGGGTCTCCTCGAACCCCTCGACCGCGCACGGGCCGTGGTTGGTCCACACGACGTTGTTGAGCAGGCCGAACACACCGTCGAGGTTCGCGCCGTGCGGCCGGACCAGGCGCGCGGACAGCAGGTGCAGGCGCAGGTAGACGTCGTAGGTGTCCGCGGGCTTGTCGGCCAGTGAGCCGATCCCCACCCGGACCCCGACGACCTCCACGTCCCGCTCGGCGTCGAAGCCGAGCTGCTTCGCCGCGGCCTCGCCCAGCGCTTCGGCGACCTCGGCGGCCGACAGCCGGGTGGTGCCGGGCGCGTCGGGCGCGCCCAACGACGGCGACGGGAACCACGTGTCCAGCACGGCGCCGGAAGGGGTGACGGTGGCGAGTCCGACGCCGAAGGCGCCGGTCGGGTTCTCGGTGCTCACGGCTGTCCACGGTAATCGGTCGCGCCGACACCACCCGAAGAGGGCACCGCGCACGCGGTAACGTGCCGGGGTGTGGCCGACACCTTGAACCTCGCTGCCGATCCCGTCGAGCTGACCGCCGCGCTGGTGGACGTGCCCAGCGTGTCCGGGAACGAAGCCGAGCTGGCTGACCTGGTCGAACGGTCCCTGCGCGCGCAGACCGCCCTCGAGGTCGTCCGCCTGGGCAACTGCGTGCTGGCCCGCACGGACCTCGGCCGCGCCAAGCGGGTCGTCCTGGCCGGCCACCTGGACACCGTGCCGGTCAACGACAACCTGCCCTCCCGGCTCGACGGCGACCTGCTGCACGGCCTCGGCACGTGCGACATGAAGGGCGGGGACGCGGTCATGCTCAACCTCGCCGCGACTCTCACCGACCCGGTCCACGACCTGACCTTCGTGTTCTACGACTGCGAAGAGGTCGAGGCGGTGCGCAACGGGCTCAACGCCGTCGAGCGGGACCTGCCGGACTGGCTCAAGGCCGACCTCGCCATCGTGTGCGAGCCGTCGAACGCGATCATCGAGGCCGGCTGCCAGGGCACCATGCGGATCGAGGTGCGCACGAAGGGCGTCCGGGCGCACACCGCGCGCGGCTGGATGGGCGTCAACGCGATCCACGCGATCGGCGAAGCCCTGCGCCGCCTGGAGACCTACGAGCCGCGCAGGGTCGACATCGACGGCTGCCTGTACCGGGAGGGCCTCCAGGCCGTGAAGGTCGAGGGCGGGGTGGCGGGCAACGTCGTCCCGGACGCCGCCGTGCTCACCGTCAACCACCGCTTCGCCCCGGACCGCACGCCCGAGCAGGCCGAACAGCACCTGCGCGAGGTGTTCGAGGGCTTCGAGGTCGTGGTCACGGACATGTCGCCGGGCGCCCTCCCCGGCCTGCACACCGAGGCCGCCCAGGAGCTGGTGGAGGCCGCCGGCGGGACGCCCGTGGCCAAGCTCGGCTGGACCGACGTCGCCCGGTTCGCCGCGCTCGGCATCCCGGCCGTGAACTTCGGTCCCGGTGACCCGCTGCTCGCGCACACGCAGCAGGAACACGTGCCGGTGAATGACGTCCGACGGTGCCGCGAAGTGTTGTGGCGGTTCCTCAGCCGGGCGTGAGACCCGCACTACACTCGCGCCAATGAGTGAGCACAACGGCGTCGACGAGCACCCCAAGGAGAAGCAGCGCGGACCGGTCGTCCTGCGCCGCGGGCGCCGGGACGAGCTGACCACCACCGACCAGCGGCTGCTGGACTCGCGCGGCCCCAGCGACTGGGTGCACACCGACCCGTGGCGGGTGCTGCGCATCCAGGCCGAGTTCGTCGAGGGCTTCGGCGCGCTGGCCGAGGTGCCCAGCGCCGTCACCGTGTTCGGGTCCGCCCGCACCGGCCGCGACCACCCGGAGTACGAGCTGGGCCGCAAGCTCGGCGGCGCGCTCGCCGAAGCCGGGTTCGCGGTGATCACCGGCGGTGGGCCGGGCGCGATGGAGGCGGTCAACCGGGGTTGTTCGGAGGCGGGCGGGTTCTCCATCGGGCTGGGCATCGAGCTGCCGTTCGAGCAGGGCCTGAACCCGTGGGTCGACCTGGGCGTGAACTTCCGCTACTTCTTCGTCCGCAAGACCATGTTCATCAAGTACTCGCAGGCGTTCATCTGCCTGCCCGGCGGGTTCGGCACGCTGGACGAGCTGTTCGAGGCGCTGACCCTGGTGCAGACCAAGAAGGTCACCAAGTTCCCGGTGGTGCTGTTCGGCAGCGACTACTGGCAGGGCCTGTACGACTGGGTGGAGCGCTCGGCGCTGGGCAGCGGGAAGATCGGCGAGAAGGACCTCGCGCTGCTGCACGTCACCGACGACATCGACGACGCCGTCCGCGTGGTCCAGGAGGCCCACAAGGCCTGGGGCGAGGCGCATTGACCGCCGTCACCGTCTACTGCGGATCGTTGCGCACGGTGCCGCAGAGCTACCTGGACCTGGCGGCGGAGGTCGGCAAGCAGATCGCCGCACGCGGCTGGTCGCTGACCTGGGGCGGCGGCCGGACGTCCATGATGGGCGCGCTGGCCGACGCCGCCCGCGCCGGTGGCGCCCGGACCACGGGCGTGATCCCGAGGGCGTTGGTGGACAAGGAGTGGGCGGACCGCGAGGCCGACGACCTGCTGCTGGTGGACACCATGCGCGACCGCAAGGCGCTGATGGAGGCCCACGGGGACGCGTTCCTGGCGCTGCCGGGCGGGATCGGCACGTGCGAGGAGCTGTTCGAGGTGTGGACCTCGCGGGTGCTCGCGATGCACGCGAAACCCGTGGTGCTGCTGGACGTCAACGGCCACTACCGGGGTTTGCGGGACTGGCTGGCGGACCTGCACCAGCGCGGTTTCGTCTCCCAGTTCGCCCTGGACTCCCTTGTCGTGGCCGACGACGTGACCGAGGCCTTGGACGCCTGCGCTACTTGATCCGGCCACTCTCCAAGCCGCGCGCTCGAGCCAGCCGCTGCGCCTCTTCCTCGAATCGCGAGGTGTCGATGGGCGCGAACGGCGACAGCGTGACGTCCAGGCGTTTGCCCGAGGTTTTCGCGCGCCAGATGCCCAGGACCTCGCCGTCCACCATGATCGCGCCCGGCCGGCCGAGGATGCGCCAGACCTCCTTCTGGTGCGCCTTGTCCGGCACCAGCAGGTCCCGGTCCCGTGCGCTCAGGTAGGGGTCGAGCGGCGGGAGCAGCCTGGCCACGTCCGGGTCCGGCGGATTCTCGAACGCCTTCACCCGGTCGGCGGGCAGGAACTTCCCCCGTGCCACCTCGACCAGGTCGTCCGGCCACACCGCTTTGACGTCCTTCACGGGCGCGCCGAAGTAGGCCGCGACCTCCGACGGCCCGGCCGGCCCGTGCAGGGCCAGGTAGTCGTGCGCCAGACCCTCGAAACCCTTGGTGCGCTGGGGTATCCGCCGGCCCTTGATCGGCACGAACGTCACCGTCTTCTCATCCGGGTCGAACCGGAGCCCGGCGGGCAGCACGGCGATGCGGAAGATCGGGTCGTGCACGTGGGTGGCCTGGCAGCCCCGGCACCATCCGGTCACCTCGGGCGGCACCAGCGGGGTCAGGCGGGTCGACGCCTCGCCCTTGGTCATCGGCCCGTCCACCACGGACTTCAACGCCTCGACCACGGCCCGGAACACCTCCAGGGGCGCCTCGACCTTCGGCCGGTTCATCCGGGCCAGCGCGTCGGCGTCGCTCAACGGCCACAGGGCGGCGGCCAGCGCGGGCAACGCCTTCGCCCGGTGCCAGTGCGGCGCGCCCCGCACCGACCACGTGAGGGTGAACGCGGAGAGGTCGGGCACCTCGGGCAGCCGCGCCGCCAACGCGGGCAGCGCCGACCGCTCCGAGTCCTGCACACCCAGGTCGAACACCCGCAGCGCGGCCGGGTCCGCCGTGCCGCGGTCGAACTGGTGGGCCGCGACCCGGAAGGCGAGGACCCGGGCGCGGTCAGTCAAGGCGGTAGTCCAGTTCGATCAGCTCGTGCGCCATCAGCACGGTCCCGCTGATGCCCGCCAGCTCGCCGGTGCCGGACCCGGGCACGACGTGCCCGAACCGCTGCGCACCGGCCGAGCCGACGACCCCGCCGTGCTGGAAGACGAACGACCCCGTCCGCCCCTCCAGCACGCCGGTGAACCTCTCGGTGGCCACGTACCCCGCCTGCGCCTCGGCCGGTTGGCACGTGGTCAGCTCGGCGGTGCTGGTGCCCTCCATCGGCCCGCGGTACTGCTTGTCCACGGCGACCCGACCGATCTTCGGCGTGGTCTCGTCGACGGTGGTCTCGTCCCAGCGGGTGATGGTGAACGTCGATTCCATGCGAGCCATGCTGACAGCAGTACCTGACACCTGCTGTCAGGCTTGCGGGACCTTCAACCAGGAGTCGCCCCCGAAGCTGACCGACCCACCAAGCCTGCTCTCACTCCCGTACCGGGCGTCCACCGAGTCCACGACCAGCACCAACCGGTTGCCCGGCGCCACGTCCCACACAGTCGGCTCCAGGTCGAGGTCCAGCGTGCGGGTGCCCGCGCCGCGCAGGGTGACCGGCTTGTGCGTGACCAGCGCGCCCAGACCCAGTGCGTTGACCTCGTAGAGGTAGGCGAACAGCGAGGTCGTGTCGGCGGACGTCGTGACCGTGAGGTGCGCACGGGGCGTCCCACTGACCGTCGTGCCACTCCAGTGGATCGGCCCGTGCCACACACCGGCGGCAAGCCGGTCCACCAGCGGGATGGAGACGCCGGTCGGGATGTTCAGGAAGCCCTGAAGCGCGCCGCTGACCATCACCGTGCCGCTGTCGGCGATGGTCGGCCACCCGGTTGTGTTCCAGTCCGACGACAGCGCAACGGTCGAGGACTTCCCGGTCGCCGCCGCCCACGAGGGGAAGGACCGCCACCCTCCGCCGTTGTTCGGCTTGACCTGCACGGCGTTCTCCCGGTTGATCCCGTTGTCGACCCCTTGGAGGTGGTGGTCGAACCACCGGCCAACGGACGCCCAGATCTCGTTCGGCAGCCCCGCCGCCCCGAACAGTTCGGCGGTGGCGTGGTCACCGGGCGACAGCATCAGCCGCTTCGGGCCGGACAGGGCGGAGAAGAAGTCCGTGACCTGTCCCGGCGGGAAAAGCCCGTCGTTCCAGGCGTTGCCGATCAGCACGGCGGCTTTGATCGAGGACACCTTGGACGCGGGGGAGCGCGGCGGCGAGATCGGCAGAACGTCCTGGAACCGGTTCTCCCGGTAAGCCGCCTCCGCCTCCCGCAACACCGGCCCAGGCCGCCCGGTCAGGTTCCCCGCCGAGAGCAGGAGTTCCACGGCCTGCTTGCTCACGGTCTCGTTGGGGTAGAGCGACCGAGCAAGGTCGGTCCACGTGCTCAACGCGGCGACGGCTTTGATCCGGGGGTCGGCAGCAGCGGCAAGCAGCGACTGCCCGGCCCCGTAGGAGATGCCACCCACGCCGACCTTGGCAGGGTCACCCCCGGCATTGGCGATCCCCCAGTCGATCACCCGGCTGACATCGGCGATCGTGTCCGCGCCGGCGACGTCGATCTCCCCAGCAGAGTCCCAGAACCCACGGCTGGTGTAGCTGATCACGGAGTACCCGGACTCGTAGGCCAACTTGGCCGCCGCACCCACGTACTCGATGTTGTTGACGCCCCAACTGGACGGAAACACAAGCAGCGGAAACGGCCCACTACCCCGTCCTGTCGGCTCCACCACGAACGCCTTGAGCGCCGTGCCGCCTTGCCCGGGGATGGTCTCGTAGCTGACGCCGAAGCCGGGCGCGGCCTGGGCAGGGGGCGCCAGGACCAGACCTGTTATGGCAACGAGCAGCAGGATGAGTGTCCGGCGCACGAGGTCCTCCTTGACCGTGACCTGGATCACGCAGGGTGTTACCGGCGAGTAAACAGAGTGGTACTCACCAGTAGCAATGCCCTGTGACGCAGTTCACCTGATCGCACTTCGGCTCAGCACCCCACGTCGATCACCAGGCGCGAGGCGCGGCTTTGATCTTTTAGCTCGCGCAGCAGACCTCCCAACTTGGGCTTCTTCCGTCATCCCCGTATGGCCTGCCCGAAGGGCTACCACAGAT
>NZ_JBBEGC010000097.1:0-27956 GCF_037401995.1 Saccharothrix sp. CCNWYY140 | reverse complement strand
CTGTGGTAGCCCTTCGGGCAGGCCATACGGGGATGACGGAAGAAGCCCAAGTTGGGAGGTCTGCTGCGCGAGCTTCGAGGAAAGCCGCCCTTCGGGTGCGAAGGGCTGTGGGCGAAGAGCGTGCCCTGCGCCTCTGCCCTCCCGACTTGCGCATTACTCGTCTATGCGCTGCCCGACCCGACCTCTGGGCGCCCGCTCGACCGCGAGCGCCCGTCCGGCCGCTAGGCCGCGTGGGCCGGTGTGCGGCGGCCGAGCCGCAGCACTCGGCGGTCGGGCGCCTCGTCCAGGAAGCCGCCGCACGGGTCGTCGTCGCCCGACCGGCGCACCAGGTCCAGCGACGGCCGGTAGATCTCCCGCACGATGAACGCGCACAGCACGACCACGGCGACGTCCCGCACCAGCACCGCGCCCAGGAACCAGTCGATCGGCAGGCCCTTGTTCTCCACGCCCAGGTAGAAGAACATGCGCGGCACCCACACCAGGGCGTCCACGACCATCCACGCCAGCAGCAGCCGCCAGCGCGGCAGCGCCAGCACCGCCAGCGGTACCAGCCACAGCGAGTACTGCGGGCTCCACACCTTGTTGGTCAGCAGGAACGCGGCCACCACCAGGAAGCCCAACTGGGCCAGCCGGGGCCGGGTCGGTGCGGACAGGGCGATGAAGCCGATGGCGGCGCAGCAGATCAGGAACAGCGCCGCGCTGACCGTGTTCAACACCTCGGGCGCCTGGCCCTGCATCAGGCCGGGGTCGAAGCCCTTCCAGTCGGTCCACTGGGCGACCACGTTGTACAGCGAGTCCGGGTCCACCCCGCGCTCGGTGTTGAGCCGGAAGAACTCCCGCCAGCCGTCCGGGTACAGGTAGGCGATCGGCGCGTTGACCGCCGCCCACGTGAACACCGTCGTGGCCAGGGTGGTCAGGCCGGCCTTCATCCGGTCCGCCCGCCAGCACAGCAGCAGCAGCGGCCCGAGCAGGAACAACGGGTACAGCTTCGCCGCGCCGCCCAACCCCAGCAGCACCCCGGCGAGCACGGGTTTCTTGCGCGCCCAGGCCAGCATGCCCGCCGTGGCGAACGCGGTGGCCAGGGTGTCGAAGTTGGTGAACGCGTGCACGATGACCAGCGGCGACACGGCGACGATCGCGGCGTCCCAGACCCGCCGCCGCGCCAGCCGAGCCACGGCGAAGGCGGTGACCAGCCACGCGAAGCCCAGCCACAGGGCGGTGATGTCGAAGTACACGATCACCGTCATCGGGTTCGGCAGCCAGCCGCTCTCGGCGATCCGGGTCCAGCCCTGCGCCATGCGCGCGTTGAGCCACTGGAACAGCCCCGTCACCACCGGGTACTCCATGTACCGGACGTGGGCGGTGGGCTTGCCCTCGTCGTCGATCCACGACGTCTTGTAGGGGAACGTGCCCGGCTTGTCCAGGCGCTCCGCCGTGTACAGCGGCACGGTGTCCGAGTAGCACATGGCGGTGAACTGCTTGCTGCCCCGCCAGTCCAGCTGCACCACGCCGTTGGAGTCGACGTACTGCTGCACGCACGGCGACTTCTGGATGTAAGCGAAGCTCAACGTCACCACGGCGAGCAGCAGCACTACCCGCACCGGTGTCCAGAACCACTGCCGGCCGACCGAGGCGTGCCTGCCGACGGGACCGCCGAACGGCTTCGACACGGCCCGCGCCAACGGCTCGGTCCACGTCGGGTACGCCCGCTCCTCGGGGCTGAGCGAGTCCGTGTCGTCGGCGTCCGTGCGCTGCGAAGGGCTGACCACGTGCCGGATGCTACGGGCAGTGGCCGTCGGCGGGCGTGAAGAAGGCGCGGAAAAGCAGTGAGGCCCGGCGCGGTGGCCGGGCCTCACTGGGGCTGTTTCTCACCGGGGCTATCTCGTCGGTGGACTGCCGATCGGGTCTGTCGGCTGCGTGGTCGTGGTCTGGCAGCCGATGATGCCGCAGCCCGACGGCTTGGTGGGCTTGGGCGTCGTGGTCGTCGGCTCGTCCCGCGTGGTCGTCGGACGACCCGTGGTGGTCTTGTCGTCCTTGTCGTCGTCCTTGGACGTGGTGGTCGTCTGCGTCGGCTTCGGCGCTTCGAGCTCGCCGATCGGCTTCGGCTTGGGGAACGTCTCCTTCGGGGCGTTCGCCAGGGCGCGGTCCATGAACTTCTGCCAGATCTCGCCCGGCAGGCCCGCACCGTAGATCAGCTTGCCGCCGCTGTTGCGCAGCGCGACCGTGCCCGAGTCGGTGCCCATCCACACGCCGGCCGCCAGGGACGGGGTGTAGCCGACCATCCAGGCCTTCGAGTTCTCCTGGCTGTTCGGGAGCTCGTGGGTACCGGTCTTGCCGGCGCACTCGCGGCCGTTGGCGCAGCCGATCTTCGACGTGCTCGGGATGTGCTTGAGGACGTCGGTGACGTTGTCCGCGATGTCCTGGCTCTTCTGCGGGTCCGGGTCGAACGCGGGCCGGGTCACGTCGGTGTGCGTGTAGACGGCCTCGTCCTTCGCGTTGGTGATCTTCGTGACGAAGAACGGCTCGTGGTAGACGCCCCGCGCGGCGAAGGTCGCGTAGGTCGAGGTCATGTCGAACGGCCGGACCTGGGTCGTGCCACCGCCGATGGAGATGTTCGCGTCCGGCGCGTTGCCGTTCTCGTCCTCCAGCAGCGTGAAGGTCTTGCCGTTGACGTCGACCTTCTCCGGGATGCCCGCCTGGTGCGCCGCTTGGGCGACCTTGCCGGTGCCGACCTTGATGGCCATGTCGAAGAACACGGTGTTGACCGACTTGATCATGGCCTCGCGGACGCTGCAATTCTTCGGGTCCGCGCAGGCCACGCCGGGCGCGTTGCGCACCGGGTTGTCCGGGCCACGACCGGGGAACGTGCGCGGCGAGCTGCCGTCGTAGAGCTTGCCCGCGCCCTCGCCCTTCTGGAGCGCGGCGACGAAGTCGAACGGCTTGAACGACGAGCCGGGCTCCTGGAGCGTGCCGGTCTGGTAGTCGATGCCCTTGCCGTCACCGCCCCAGTACGCCTTCACCGCGCCGGTCGCCGGGTCGATGGCCGACATGGACGTCCGGAGCACCTCCGGCTCGCCCTCCATCACCTCGGCGATCACCTGCTCGGCCGCGGTCTGCATGGCCGGGTCGATGGTGGTGTGGACCGTCACGCCGAGCTTCTGGGCCCGTTCCAGGCCCCAGCCGTTCTTCTCCAGTTCCTGCTCGACCTGCATGCGGATGAACAGGCGGGCGCCGTCGAGGCCGCTGTTCTGCACCTCGTTGAGCGGCACTGGCGGCGGGTACTGGAGGGCGTCGCGGGAGGCCTGGTCCATGAACCCGAACTTGACCAGGTTGTCGGCGACGTACAGCCAGCGCTCCTGGCTGTAGGCCTGGTTCTCCGACTTGCCCGGGTTCTGGATCATCCCGGCCAGCAGCGCGGCCTCGGACTGCGTGAGCTTGCTCAGGTCGTCCTGGTTGAAGTAGACCTTCGCCGCTTCCTTGATGCCGTACGCGGAGCGCCCGAAGTAGATGGTGTTGAGGTAGGAGGTCAGGATCTCGTTCTTGTCCTGCTGCTCCGACATCTTGTAGGCCTTGACGACCTCGGTGAACTTCCGCGAGAGCGTCTCGTCGTCCTGCTCGGTCGCCTGCTTGACGTACTGCTGGGTCAGACCCGAGCCACCGCTCTTGCGGCCGGTGACCTGGTACCAGCCGGCGCGGGCGATGGCGCGGAAGTCGAAGCCCGGGTTGGTCTCGAACGTCGGGTCCTCGGCGGCGAACACCGCCTTCTTGACCACGTCCGGGATCTGGTCGTAGGTGATCATCGTCCGGTTCGCGCCGGACGGGGCGATCTTGGTCATCACCGAGCCGTCGGAGTACAGGATGGTGATCGCCTTGTTCTGCTTGGAGGCGGTCTCCTGCGGGTTCGGGACCTCCACCAGCTGGTAGGCGATCGCGAACGCGACGATCGGGCCGAGGATCATGAGGAAGAGGCCGACGTAGGAGACGCGCCGCACCCGCCGCCAGATCTTCTTCCGGCGCAAGGCTTTCTCCTCCTCCGGCGTGAGCTCCTCGTCGTACTCGTCGTCGTAGAACGGCTCGAGCTCGATCTCGTCCTCGCGGTGCGTGAGGAGTTCGGGCTCGCGGGCGACGGTCTGGTGCACCGGCGGGAGCAGGTCGGTCGGCTCCTCACCAGGCCTGCGCGGGCCGCCGGGACCGCCCACCGGGGGACGACCGGGGGGCACCGGGCCGGCGCCGGGGGCGCGCACACCGCCGGGAGGCGTCTGGGGGCGCAGCGGACCCCTGGGGACGTGCCGGGTCGCGTTGGGGTCGGCGTTGGCCGCGGAGGGCACGCCGGGAACACCGGGACCTGCGGCTCGCGGGGGCTGGCCCGGGGCTCGTGGTGGCTGTCCGCCGGGGCCGCCGAAGCCGCCCGCACCCGCCGCGCCGCGACCGGCGTCGGCCGGGCCGTGACCGGGACGGCCGGGGTCGCCGGGCTCGGGTGCGTGACGTCGGCCACCCTGCGGGATCCCGCCGGGCGGGGTGCCCGGGAAGCCGCCGGGAGGCGTGCCGGGGTTGCCGCCGGGAGGGGTGCCGGGAGCGCCGCCGCGCGGGATGCCGCCCGGAGGGGTGCCGCCTACCGGGGCACCGCCCACCGGGGCACCGCCGCGCGGGATGCCGCCGGGGGGCGTGCCCTGGGGTGGGCCGCCCGCCGGTGGGCGTGCGAAACCGCCCGGCGGGGTGCCGTGGCGCGGCTGGCGCTCGAAACCGCCCGGTGGCGTGTTCGGACGGTCCGGCTGATCGCCCGCCCCGCGGCGGGGCAGGCGGGCGTCCGGGTCCTCACCCGTCGGCCACTGCGGCTCCGCGCCACGGTGCCTGTCGTCATGCTGGTCGTTCACGAAATGGCCTCCCAGACCGGCGTGCCGTCGCACGCGGTTCGGTGGTCGTACGCCGTCGCCTTCGGCAGCGACGCCCGTGGCTGGAGCAGCACGTTCACTCCGCCGCGGTCCTCCTGCGCGGTTTGCGAGAGTTCACCCCGCGCGTTCCCAGGACGTATGACTGCACCAGGTGGTTCCAACTACATGTGCGGCAGACCTCGACTACGTACACGGTGAACTCCTCGAAAGAGTTCGCCATGCGGGTCAGCTCCTCGACGGTGCGCGCGGACCCGGCCGCGTGCTTGAGCTCGTCGCCGTAGACCCAGGACACGAGGGTCAGGGGTTCCTTGCGGCAGACCGGGCAGGTCACCTCGCTCGGCCGGCCGTGGAACTTCGCAGCTCGCAGCAGGTACGGGCTGGCGTCGCAGACCTCCATCGTGCCCACCCGGCCCGCGTAGACCTCCGCCAGCAGCGCGCGTCGCTGCAAGGCGTAGTCCACCACCTGCCGTTGGGTCAGCACGAGGACCAGAGTACGTGGCGGCAAAACCCCGTCGATGGGCCGTTCAGGGCAGTGCTCCCGATCACGGTGTGACCTTGTGCTTCCCGCCACATCTCGACGCGCGGATGGATGTATCGCACCGATATACTGAACACACCCATCGGGCAGCGTGTGCGGGAGGTGACGAGTGCTGGAGTTCGCCATTCTCGGGCTGCTGCACGAGGCGCCCATGCACGGGTACGAGCTGCGCAAGCGCTTGCACGAGCTGCTGGGGGCGTTCCGAGCGTTCTCCTACGGAACGCTGTACCCCACGCTGCGCCGTTTGCAACGCGCCGGGTGGATCGTCGAGGAGGCGCCGGAGGAGGCCCGCACCTGGGGTCGTCGTGCGCGCAAGGTCTACAAGCTCACCGCCGAGGGCAAGGAGCGGTTCGCCGACCTCCTGTCCAATGCGGGCCCCCAGACGTGGGACGACGACTCGTTCGGCGTCCACCTGGCGTTCTTCTCGCGGACCCCCGCGGAGATCAGGATGCGCATCCTCGAAGGCCGGCGGCGCCGGGTCGAGGAGCGGCGGGAAGGGCTGCGGACGGCTTTATCGGGCGCGAGCGAGCGGATCGACCGCTACACGCGCGAGCTGCACCGCATGGGGTTGGAGAGCACCGAACGCGAGGTGCGGTGGCTCAACGAGCTGATCGCGCACGAGCAGGCCGAACAGCGCGAGCGGGACGAATGACAGACGTAGAACACAAAGGAGGACTCGGCATGGGCGACAACCGCCGCACCGTTCGAGTGGCCATCGTCGGGGTCGGCAACTGCGCGGCGTCGCTGGTGCAGGGCGTCCAGTACTACCGCGACGCGGACCCGAGCACCCGCGTGCCCGGCCTGATGCACGTCCAGTTCGGCGAGTACCACGTCCGCGACGTCGAGTTCGTCGCCGCGTTCGACGTGGACGCCAAGAAGGTCGGCGTCGACCTGTCCGAGGCGATCGTGGCCAGCGAGAACAACACGATCAAGATCGCGGACGTGCCGCCGCTGGGCGTCACCGTGCAGCGCGGACCGACCCTCGACGGCCTCGGGAAGTTCTACCGGGAGACCATCGAGGAGTCCGACGAGGCGCCGGTGGACGTCGTCCAGGCGCTGCGCGACGCCGAGGTCGACGTGCTGGTGTCCTACCTGCCGGTCGGCTCCGAGGAGGCGGACCGCTTCTACGCGCAGGCCGCGATCGACGCGAAGGTGGCGTTCGTCAACGCCCTGCCGGTGTTCATCGCCTCCGACCCCGAGTGGGCGCGGAAGTTCACCGAGGCCGGCGTCCCGATCGTCGGCGACGACATCAAGTCCCAGGTCGGCGCGACCATCACGCACCGCGTGCTGGCGAAGCTGTTCGAGGACCGGGGCGTCCAGCTCGACCGCACCATGCAGCTCAACGTGGGCGGGAACATGGACTTCCTGAACATGAAGGAGCTCGAGCGGCTGGAGTCCAAGAAGGTCTCCAAGACGCAGGCGGTGACCTCGCAGGTCGACCGCGAGCTGGGCAAGCGGAACGTGCACATCGGCCCGTCGGACTACGTGGCGTGGCTGGACGACCGCAAGTGGGCGTACGTGCGGCTGGAGGGCCGGGCGTTCGGCGACGTGCCGCTGAACCTGGAGTACAAGCTCGAGGTGTGGGACTCCCCGAACTCCGCGGGCATCATCATCGACGCGGTGCGCGCGGCGAAGATCGCCCTGGACCGGGGCATCGGCGGCCCGATCCTGTCGGCGTCGTCGTACTTCATGAAGTCCCCGCCGGAGCAGTACTCGGACTCCGAGGCCCGCGACGCCGTCGAGGCGTTCATCCGCGGCGAGGTCGAGCGCTAAACCGCCTTGTCGACAAACGCCCCTGTGCCTTTTCCCGGCACAGGGGCGTTCGCGCTGGTCAGCGCTTGGACAGGCGCAGGGACTGCCAGGACCCGTCGGCCGTCCAGCCGCCGTCCACCGGCAACGCCACCCCGTTGATGAACGACGACCGCTTGGAGTCGGCCAGGAAGAGGACGGCCTGCGCGATGTCGTCGGGGTAGGCGAACCGCCCCATCGGCACGTGGTCGGTGATGTCGCTGTCGCCGTAGTGCCCGCCGGCCTGCGACTCGACGTCCATCTCCGTCTTCACCCATCCAGGGCACACGGCGTTGACCCGGACCCCTCGGGCGCCCCACTCGACGGCCAACGTGCGGGTCATGCCCACGAGCCCGTGTTTCGTGGTGTTGTAAGCCGCCCGATCGGCCACACCCCGCAGCCCCGCCACAGAGGCGATGTTCACCACAGCGCCCGAACCCTGCTCGAGCATCTTCCGCCCCAACGCCCGGGTGAGCAGGAACGGCCCGGTCAGGTTGACGGCAAGCATCCGCTGCCACTGCTCGACAGAGGTTTCTTCGAACGGCCAGATCCCCGCGATCCCGGCGTTGTTGACCAGGACATCGACCCTCTCCAGCCCATCAGCCAGCCGCTGGACGTCCGCCTCGGACGAGACATCCCCCACCACCCCACCAGGCGTCTCCCGAAGGTCGAACCCGACCACCCGAAACCCACCCTCCCGCAACACCTCGGCCACCCGAGCCCCGATCCCCTGAGCAGCCCCACTCACCACCGCAACCGGTTGATCCATGCGGTCAGCCTGCCAACGCGGCCGGCAGGTCCGAAAGCGCCGACAGGACCGTGACCTCGGCGAGCACCTCCGGGTCCGGGGGGAAGTGCGGGTTGGGGACGGCGTACACGGTCATGCCGGCGGCCAGGGCCGAGCGCAGGCCGTTGGTCGAGTCCTCCACGGCTGCGCACCGCGACGCCGTCACCCCGAGCTTCTCCGCCGCCAGCAGGTAGACGTCGGGTGCGGGTTTGCCGGCGCCCGCCTCCTCGCTGGACAGGGCGACCCCGACCACGTCGGCCAGGCCGGTGGCGTCGAGGAAGGACCTGATCAAGACCGGTGGTGAGGAGCTGGCGATGGCGACCGGCCACCTCGACGCGACCTCGCGGACCACCTCGACCGCGCCCGGCAGCACGGGTGGGCCGGCTTCGTAGCGGGTGGCCATCTCCTCGACGACGCCGCGCGCCACCTCGTCGGGGGTCAGGCGGACGCCCACGTCGGAGACCAGGTACGCGGCCCATTCCGGGGTGCTCATGCCCTGCATGGCGCGGGTCGACGTGGGTAGCCATGTGCCGCCGTGGCGGGACGCGAACGCGCGGCGCACCTCGTCCCACATCGTCTCGGAGTCCACCAGCACACCGTCGAGGTCGAACACCACCGCTTCCACGCCCGCCACCGTAGGCGAAGCACCGCGCGATCACAGCCGAGGACGTCCTCGTCGGTGAAGAACTGGTGGGTTAACAACCGGTGAACGCCGGCCTACGGTCAGTGCACCCGACCTGACCGTAGGAGCGCAGAACGTGCGACACCTTCCCCTGCTGCCCCACCACTCCCCGGGCCGTGCGGCGGTGACCTGCCGCTACCGCTGCGGCGACGCGTGCTTCCACGACGCACCCAACACCTCCGCCAACCCGTACTTCGGCGATCTGCTCAGCCGGCGTGCGGCGATCAAGGCCGGCGTGGTGGCGACCGCCCTCGCCGGCGTGGGCGTCCCGGCCGTCGCGTCCGCCGACGAGGCCGTCGACACCGAGGCCGCGGGGCACGGACGTCACACGCCCGGACTGGACTTCACCCCGGTGCAGCCGAACACCCGGGACGAGGTCGTGGTCCCCGAGGGCTACCGCCAGGCCGTGGTCATCCGCTGGGGCGACCCGCTGTTCCCCGACGCCCCCGAGTTCGACTTCGAGAACCAGACCGCCGCGGCCCAGGCCCGCCAGTTCGGGTTCAACTGCGACTTCGCCGCGGTGCTCCCGCTGGACGCCTCCGCCCGCACCAACCTCCTGGTCACCAGCCACGAGTACACCAGCGAGAGCTTCATGTTCCGCGGCTACGACCCCGCGAACCCCACCCGCGAGCAGGTCGAGATCGCGTGGGCCGCGCACGGCCTGTCGGTGGTGGAGGTCGAGCGGCGCGGCGGCCGGCTCACGCCCGCGTTCTCCCGCTACAACCGCCGCATCACGATGTCCACGCCGTTCGAGATGCGCGGCCCGGCCGCCGGCTCCGAGTACCTCAAGACCTCCGCCGACCCGACCGGCACCAAGGCGCTGGGCACGCTGAACAACTGCGCCGGCGGCGTCACCCCGTGGGGCACGATCCTGTCCGGCGAGGAGAACTTCAACCAGTACTTCGCCAACGGCGGCACCGACCCGCGCCGCGCCCGCTACGGCATCCCCGCGGGCGGCACCACCCGCAAGTGGGAGCGGTTCGACCCGCGCTTCGACGTCGCCCAGGAGCCCAACGAGGTCAACCGGTTCGGCTGGGTCGTCGAGATCGACCCGCACGACCCCGAGTCCACGCCGGTCAAGCACACCGCGCTGGGCCGGTTCAAGCACGAGTGCGCCAACGTCCGCATCGCCCGCGACGGCCGGGTGGTCGCCTACTCCGGCGACGACGAGCGGTTCGAGTACATCTACAAGTTCGTCTCCACCGGCAAGGTCCGTCCCGGCAACAGCCGGTCCGCGCGCCGGCACAACATGACCCTGCTCGACGACGGCACGCTCTACGTCGCCCGGTTCCACGGCGACAGCGACCCCGCCGAGATCGACGGCACCGGCAAACTGCCCGAGGACGGCAAGTTCGACGGGCGCGGCGAGTGGATCCCGCTGGCCCGCGGCGACAAGTCCTATGTGGACGGCATGACCGCCGAAGAGGTGTACGTGTTCACCAGGCTGGCGGCGGACAAGGTCGGCGCCACCAAGATGGACCGCCCCGAGGACATCCAGACCCACCCCCACACCGGCACGGTGTACTGCGCGCTCAGCAACAACGTCGACCGCGGCAAGCCCGGGAAGGAAGGCGCGACCGAGCCGAACCCGCGCACGTTCAACAAGCACGGCCAAGTGCTGGAGCTGCGCGAACGCGGCGGGGACGCGCTGTCCCTGCACTTCTCCTGGAACCTGGTCCTGGTCTGCGGCGACCCGGCCGACCCGAGCACCTACTTCGCCGGCTACGACAAGTCCAAGGTCTCGCCGATCTCCAGCCCCGACAACGTGGCCTTCGACCGGCACGGCAACCTGTGGATCTCCAGCGACTCGGCCGGCGCGCTGAACGGCCTCAACGACGGCCTGTACGCGATGCCGCTGCACGGCCCGGAACGCGGCCACCTCAAGGCGTTCCTCACCGTGCCGCGCGGCGCGGAGACCTGCGGCCCGGTGATCGGGGACCGGTTCGTCACGGTGTGCGTGCAGCACCCCGGCGAGGTGGACGGCGCGTCAGCGGACAACCCGGCCTCGCACTGGCCCGACGGCGGCGACTCCCAGCCTCGACCGTCCGTCGTGGCCGTGTGGCGCGACGGGTTCATCGGCGGCTAGCGAGGCGGTGCGATCACCACAGCACGCGCGGTGACCAGCCGGTTCCGGTCGGCAAGGGCTTGAGGTGTTCAGACCCCGTTCACCTTCCCGTCCTCTGGATGAGGCGTTGTGAACCTACGTTCGCCCAGGTTCCCACCTGAAGCGATCTCGGAGGTCCGCGTGTCCTCGTCCACCGATCGGGGCCGGCGACTGCTGCCCCTGCTGCCCAACCACCCCCTCGGGCGGTCGGCGATCACCTGCAAGTACCGCTGCGGCGACGCCTGTGCGCACGAGGCGCCCAACACGTCCGACAACTCCTACTTCGGCGACGTGGTCGGCGAGGTCGTGCGGCGGCGCGGTCTGCTCAAGGCCGGCGCGGTGCTGGCCGTCGCGGGTGCGGGCGCCGGTCTGGTCGGTGCGGGCACGGCCGCCGCGGACCCGGCGACCGACGCCGAGGTCGAGGCGCAGCGCCGCGGCGGTGGCCGGGACGGGCTGAACTTCGAGGCGGTCGCCCCGAACACCGAGGACCGGATCGTCACGCCCGAGGGCTACGAGTCGGCGGTCGTGATCCGCTGGGGCGACCCGGTGCTGCCGGGCGCGCCGGAGTTCGACTTCGACAACCAGACCGCCGCCGCGCAGGCCATGCAGTTCGGCTACAACAACGACTTCTGCGGCCTGGTCCCGCTGAACCACTGGAACCGCTGGCTCATGGTGAGCAACCACGAGTACACCAGCGAGGAGAACCTGTTCAAGAACTGGGACTCCGCCAACCCCACCAAGGAGCAGACCGAGATCGCGTGGGCCGCGCACGGCCTGTCGGTCGTCGTGGTCGAGCGCGACCACCGCAGCGGCAAGCTGCTGCCCAAGGTGGACAAGCACTTCAACCGCCGCCTCACGGTCAAGTCGGAGTTCAAGCTGACCGGCCCCGCGGCCGGCTCCCAGCACCTCAAGACCTCCGCCGACCCGACCGGCACCAAGGTGTTCGGCACGCTGAACAACTGCGCGGGCGGCGTGACGCCGTGGGGCACGATCCTGTCCGGCGAGGAGAACTTCAACCAGTACTTCGCCAACGCGGGCGCGGTGACCGACCCGGTGCAGAAGGCGCGCCTGGCCCGCTACGGCCTGTCCGGCGCCGCGACGACCCGCAAGTGGGAGCGGTTCGACAAGCGGTTCGACGTGGCGCAGGAGCCCAACGAGCCCAACCGGTTCGGCTGGGTCGTCGAGATCGACCCGCTGGACCCGACCTCCACCCCGGTCAAGCACACCGCGCTGGGCCGCTTCAAGCACGAGGGCGCGAACGTCATCGTGGCCCGCGACGGCCGCGTGGTCGCGTACATGGGTGACGACGAGCGCTTCGACTACATGTACAAGTTCGTCTCCGACGAGCGGTACAAGCCGGGCAACAGCCGCCACGCCCGCGAGCACAACAAGAAGCTGCTGGACAAGGGCACCCTGTACGTCGCCAAGTTCACCGGCGACAGCCCGGTCGCGGAGATCGACGGCACCGGCAAGCTGCCCGCGGACGGCGAGTTCGACGGTTCGGGCCAGTGGATCCCGCTGGCGGCGGGCGACAAGTCCTTCGTCGAGGGCTTCACCGCCGAAGAGGTCTACATCTTCACCCGCCAGGCCGCGGACAAGGTCGGCGCCACGAAGATGGACCGCCCCGAGGACGTCGAGCCCAACCCGCGCAACCGCCGCGTCTACGCCGCGCTCACCAACAACACCGACCGCGGGAAGGCCGGCAAGGAAGGCGCGACCGAGATGAACCCGCGCCTGAACAACCGCCACGGCCACGTGCTGGAGCTGGAGGAGCGCCGCGGCGACAACACCGCGCTGACCTTCTCCTGGAAGCTGCTGCTGGTCTGCGGCGACCCGACCTCGGCGGACACCTACTTCGGCGGCTACGACAAGACCCAGGTCTCGCCGATCTCGTGCCCGGACAACGTGGCCTTCGACTCGCAGGGCAACCTGTGGATCTCCACCGACGGCAACGCCCTGAAGTCCAACGACGGCCTGTTCGCCGTGCCGGTGGAGGGCAAGTACCGGGGCCGGCTCAAGCAGTTCCTGACCGTGCCGAAGGGCGCGGAGACCTGCGGCCCGGTCGTGCAGGACGACTTCGTGCTGGTGTCCGTGCAGCACCCGGGCGAGATCGACGGCGCTTCGGCGAACAACCCGGGTTCCCACTGGCCCGACGGCGGCACCTCCCAGCCGCGCCCGTCCGTCGTGGTGACCTGGAAGAAGGACAAGGGCCGCATCTGCGGCTGACCCCGGAGCGGACCCGGGCGGGTGCCCCCCGTCCGGGTCCGCCGCTTGCCTAGTCTTCGATGCACCCTTATGTATCGAAGACCTCCGGGTTTGGAAGCGGTGCCTGCGGCATCTCCGTGAGCTGGCCGTTGGTCACACCTCGGGGCCTTGGGTGAGTTTGACCAGCCCTTTGTCCACTGCTGCCTCGAGTACACGGGGTAGCCCTCCGTGGTCGGCGTTCACGAGGATCTTCACGTCGCGGGCCGCCCTCGACACGCCGAGGTAAAGTAGCGACAAAAAGCGCCGCTGACGATGGCCGGTGTTCGGGTTGGCGAAATTGGTGTCAGGCATGCCGCACACGATTAGTGTGTCGAATTGCAAACCCGCCAAATATTCGACCGGTCCGACGACAACGGGTCGTCGGACGTAGCGCTCGATCGTTTCGACGTCTTCACGGCTTTCGATGATCGCAATCTGTGTCCGACTGTTCGCGGTAACCCGTTGTGCGAAGTCGCGGTACTCCGGGAATTGGGTTTCATCTAGTACCGCTATAGCCACTCGGCCGGCTTCCGCAGCTGTGGACCTGCGCTGGTCCGTGATCTTCTGTACCAGCGCGAACACCTTGGTCAGCTCGGCCCCGGACGTGCCGCAACGAATGATCTCGGGTTTCGGGCCGTGGGCCGCAGAGGACTCCACGCTTTCGAAGTCGAACTCCCACTCGATCCCGAGATCAAGCATCGGGTATTCAAGGTGCAGGTGTTTTACCAGATCGAGGACCTCGGGCGTGTACCGGTGAACTGTGGGCAAGTCGACGAGCTTGACTTCGTCGAACTCGATCGATGGGGCCAGGGCGGAATCTGCGATATCGCTGAAACCGGACAGTTCCGTGTACACTTCCCACGGCGACTGCCTCGGGTCTAGCGCCATGAAGATCTTCGGGCTGTCGTAAGAAGATTGAGTCAAATAGTGGAGTAGTAGACGCTCCTGCGCATCGAACAGGTGCAGTTCGTCGACGAAGATGAGATTGTAGCCGTCCGTCAACCGACGACGGTTCCACGCGAAGGTGACCAAGTAGTTCAAGAAGTCATTGATCAACTGATCGGACGTCAGGCAACCGTCCGTCAGCAACTCCTCGAGGTAGCGCTTGTAAATGTAGTACACCACCTCCCGGTCGCCGAGGCTGTCCAGCGGCATCATCCACGCCGCCCGGGACAGAAGTTTGTAACGCTGCTCTGCGTTGAAGCCGGGGAAGATCCCTTCCGCTCCCAGGACGCAGCCGAACTCGATCAAGAGGTCCCAGACCAGCGCTTGACGCTCGGCGGTTTCGCTCGACTCCACGCGAGCGCGGAAAGCCGGTGATGTCTTGTCCGCGAACGTTACCCAGTCTCGGTCCTTGAGGTCGTCCAGGACGGCCGATATTCGCTGTAGTTGGAACTTCTTTCCACTAAAACTGTCCTCGCCGATCAGCTGTGCGTTCGCGTCCCACCGTTCTGGTGGCAGTATTTCTTGAGTGATTACGAGGAGCGGGTACACTTCGATACCCAACTTGTCTACGGCGCCCCATTCACTTAGCGCGTTCAACTCGCGGTCGACGCGTTCGGCGGTAACCCAGCTGTGTGTGACAAAGAGAATTCGAATTCGATCCCCTCGCTCCTCTGCTCGCTTCGCCTCTCGGAGCGCCTTGAGTTCCAGTGCGAGTGTCTTGCCACTGCCCGCTGGACCTCTCAGTCGGATCGAATGCTTCGGCGGTTGCTCCACGAACCGTCGTTGTGGTTGGGTCAGTTCAGTGAGCCATCCCGAGTACGTGAGGTCGGCCGCTACCTCGCGAAAGTCGCGATCCGGTATCACTATGGCGGAGCCGGCAGGCTTCTTTTCCGGTCTTTTCGCAAGTTCTTCGGATGCCTTGAGCAAGGCCGCCGGGTATTCGCCTACTGTCGACTCGTACAGTCCTCGATCGGGCACGAACGCTGATAGCGGCGTCTGATCGGCCACGCTGGACAGCTTCCAGAAGCAGATGTTCTTGGCAGCCGATCGTTGTGGCTCGACGATCCACCTGAGACTGTCCCATGTCTTTCGGGTGAAGTTCTTCCACGCGAAGAAGGAAATGACAGAATCCGCCTTGTACTGCGCCCAGGTGGCAGGGAGGCTGATCGGTGTGCTGTCTGCTCGGTTGACGAAGGCGCTCATCCTCTCGATGACCTGTCGGCCAACGCCGTGGAGGTTTCGCGGTAGGACGTGTTCGCTGTCTTGGTTTACTATGACGATGAGTTGACTGTCGAGGTCGTCGAGCCGGTGTACCCAGAAGGTCGAGCAGTCGCTCTTGACGACCGCCACATTCTGCTCAACCGGTGACCTGGACTCGTACAGCCAGGAGGAACCAGCGGAATAGGCGATGCACTCGTCCAGTGCGCGCCGGGTGAAGCAGTTCGTCCGAGTCATGCGCCACTCTCCCGTCAATTGAAGGCATCTGCGGCGAACGGTGGGATGACCGATCGTGCGGTCTCGCGCCGCTCTCGCTCGTATCGCTCCGGCAGTCCAATCGACGCGAAAACCGCGGAGAACTGTTGCGTGAGCTGATAGATGTATGGAGGGCCGATTCTGGCGAACCGCTCCATCGTATGTTCGACCGAAATGCGGGTGGGGGTCCGAGCGATCTGCCAGTCGCGGATCTCCCGGGGCAGGCGGAGGTAAGCTACATACCCCTCGGACATCTGTTCGTCGAGGCGGTTGACGAGGAGGGCATCTCCAGGAAGTCTTCCGACGAAGTCGCCGACCTCGGCTAATAGGCGCTTGTGTGCATCGGCGGGCGACTTGGCTCTCGCCAGTAATACTGTCGCTTCGACGAAAGCGGCGATCTTGTCGGTGAGACTGCCTGTGGCAACCTTCTGCAAACGCCGATAGGATTCGGCAGCTTCGATGAAGTCTTCGCGCGGGCGGCCAGGGGCAACGCACAGTGAAGAAACGACCTCGGTAGGATCGACCTGTCCGACCCACTGTAGAACTCGATCTTCGGTAAGCCTGGGTGCGTCCGGTGAAACGCTTCGGCGGAGTGCGTGCACCTTGTTCACGAGTTGGTCGCCAAGGGCGCCTAGTACACCGTCGACCTTTTTCGGAAGAAAGAGCCGGTCCAGGTAGTCTGCGAGTCGCAGCAATGGCACGTAGGTCAACAGGCCGCCATGCTTGGCGTGTGCGATGTCGCAATCGGCGGTGATGAGCACTCCCAGCGCGCCGAAAATGTCGTCAGTTTGACCAAGAGCTCGGATCACGTCGCCCTGGCGCAACGCGACTCCATCGATGGGTACGCATTCTGAGAAGTCCATCTCACCTCACCACCACCTGCAACGTTGTGCCAACACGATCGGGGTGCTGTTGCCAGTTGTTACACAGCGCTGACCTTCCGCTGGCCTTGCCACCCGATTGGGTGTAAGGACCCGAAAAGTGCGGACAGAGCGAAGCTGCGGGGCTTCGTGCCCCGCCTGGCCTAGAGAGTCGCGAGCATCAGGAGCCATCGGGTCGATGGCCTGTCGGGACCTACTGCTCGACGGGTCCTGCGGCACCGATGGCCATTCGACTGCGATCTATGGTTCGGGGCATGAGCGATCGACCCGTGGCACTGATCACCGGCGCGTCCCGAGGCATCGGGCTGGCCATCGCGCGCAGGCTCGCCGACACCCACGACCTGCTGCTCGGCGGCCGTGACGAGAAGGCCCTGGCCGAGGCGGGCGTCGGGACGCCGTGGCCGGTGGAACTGACCGACTCCGCCGCGCTCGCCGAGGCCGTCGAACGGCTGGACCGGCTCGACGTCCTGGTGCACAGCGCCGGCATCGCTGAACTCGGGCCGTTGGCCGAGGCGTCGGCCGACACCTGGCGGCGCACCCTCGACCTCAACGTCGTCGCGGTCGCCGAGCTGACCCGGCTCACCCTGCCGCTGCTGCGTGCCGCCCGCGGTCAGGTGGTGCTGATCAACTCCGGCGCGGGCCGGCAGGCCAACGCCAACTGGGGCGTGTACGCGGCGAGCAAGTTCGCCCTGCGCGCCTACGCCGACGTGCTGCGGGCCGAGGAGACCGACCTGCGGGTCACCACCGTCTACCCCGGCCGCACGGACACCGACATGCAGCGCGGGGTCCGCAGCCAGGAGGCCGGTGACTACCAGCCGAACCTGTACCTGCGCCCGGAGTCCGTCGCCGACGCCGTGCACGCGGCCGTGACGGCGGCGGACGACGCCCACGTCACCGAGATCGTCGTCCGCCCCCGACCGCGCTAGCTCCGCGCCCCCGGCCGGCGCCGGCCCGCGTTCAGCGGAGGCGCTGGGAGACCGCCGCGACACCCGCCTGGGCCGCACGCCGGTCCACGCGGGTGGTCTCGCCGTCGGCCACGACCTGCTCGCCCGCCACCCACACGTCCTTGACCCGCCGCGTGCCCGACGCCCACACCAGGTTCGCCAGCACCTGGTCGTCCGGCGCGTCCAGGCCGGTCGCGAACGCCGGGTCGTCCACGTCCACGTGCACGACGTCGCCCCAGCGCCCGCTCTCCAGCACGCCGATGTCGTCGCGACCCAGCGCCGCCGCACCGCCCCGGGTGGCCAGCAGCAACGCGTCGGCGGCGCGCATGGCTGTGGCGTCCAGTGTCGTCACGCGGGCCAGCAGGGCCGCCAGCCGCGCCTCCTCGAACAGGTCCAGGTCGTCGTTGGACGCCGGGCCGTCCGTGCCCAACCCGACCTTCACGCCGGCGTCCAGGTAGGACCGGACCGGGGCGATGCCCGACGCCAGCTTCGTGTTCGACCCCGGGCAGTGCGCGACGCCCACACCGTGCCGCGCGTAGATCTCCACGTCCTCGGGCGACAGGTGCACCGAGTGTGCCGACAGCACCCGCCCGCCCAGCACGCCGTGCTGCTCCAGGAGCTTGGGCACCGACCCGAACGCCTTGCGCTGCTCGACGTCCTCCTCGGGCGACTCGGCCACGTGGATCTGCAACAGCGCGCCACGGTCCCGCGCCTCGCCCGCGATCTCGCCCAGCGCCTCGGGCGCGATCAGGTACGCCGAGTGCGGCCCGTAGGACAGCTCGATCCGCTCGTGCGGCCCGAACCGCAGCCCGTCGGCGTCGATCCACCGGGTGATCTCGTCGGTCATCGGCCGCCACGGCAGACCGGGCAGGTCCATGATCGCCGCGCCGAACACCACCCGGGACCCGGCGTCGAGCACGGCCTGGGTCAGCTCGGGGCCGTGGAAGTACATCTCGGAGCTGGTCGTCACGCCGTTGCGCAGCATCTCCACCGCGCCGAGCAGCATGCCCGCGCCGATGTCGGCCGGTGACATCTTGGCCTCGGCGGGCCACATGGCCTCGCGCAGCCACCGCAGCAGCGGCAGGTCGCCACCCAGGCCGCGCAGCACCACCATCGGGCTGTGGGCGTGCGTGTTGACCAGGCCGGGCAGGAGGATGCCGGTCAGCCGGCGGACCTCGCCGTCGAACGCGGGCGCGTCGGCCGCCGGACCGACGTGGGTGATCCGACCGTCCACGACGTCGACCACCGCGTCCCGCAGGACGGAGCAGGAGGGATCGCAGGGCAGGACCACGGGGGCGTGCAGGCGCAACGACATGCGCCCGATCCTGCCGCACCCGCCATTCCTCACCGCTCCGACCCGCGCCGCCTCCGACCCGCGCCGCCTCCGGCCCGGCCGCCCCTGGGTCCGCCGCCCCTGGATCCGCGCCGCCCGGCCCGCGTCACCCCGCGCCGAGCAGCACCGCCTCCGCCCAAGCCCGGCCCGCCCCGGCCCGCACCGACTCCGCGCGGGTCACTCCGCGACGGGCAGCGCCGCTCGGACCTCCCAGCCGCCGGAAGCCCGTGGCCCCGCCGAGAACGTGCCCCCGAGCAGCTCGACCCGTTCCCGCATCCCGACCAGCCCGAACCCGCCGGACCCGCCCACCGGGGCCGCCTTGAGCGCCCGCCCGTCGTCCGCCACCACCACGTGCACGACCCCGCCGTCCACGGCCACCGAGACGTCCACCCGGGACACCTCCTCGGCGTGCTTGCGGGTGTTGGTCAGCGACTCCTGCACCAGCCGCAGCACGGACCGCCCCAGCGACGGCGGCACCTCCGACGGCAGGTCCAGCGACAACCGCACCGGCTGCCCGGACTGCGCCACCACCTGCCGCACGTCGTCGGCCAGGTCGCTGGTCGCGGTCGGGGCGGCGTCGGTGCCGTCGGTCTCCGCGCCGCGCAGCGTGCCGACCAGCCGCCGCATCGCCGTCAGCGCCTCGTTGCCGCTCTGCGCGATGATCGGCAGCACCTCCTGCGCCGCCGCGGGCACGGCCTGCGCGGCCTGGGCGTGCACCACGATCGCGGTCACGTAGTGCGCGACCACGTCGTGCAGTTCCCGCGCCAGCGCCATCCGCTCGGCGTGCTGCGCGGCGGTCACCTCGGCCCGCAGCGTCGTGGCCCGCTCGCGGTCACGGGCCCGGAAGTACAAGCCGGTGCCGACGGACAACACCAGCAGGATCGACCCGGCCAGCACCTGCTGCCAGAACGTCGGCCCCGAGTAGTCGACGTCGGAGTAGAACCGCTCCCAGAACGACGGCCGGAGTGGCTGGGTGACCCCCACCGCGACGACGAGTGCCACCACGCCGACGAGCACGCGCGGCAACGACCCCTGCCGCACCAGGATGGCGACCAGCGCCATGCAGGCCGCGCCCTCGGACAGCGTCACGCCGGACACCAGCACGGCCGGCCCGGCGGTCTCGTCCACCAGGTCCAGCACGACCGACGACGCGACGAGTGCCGTGGCGGCGGCCAGGGCCGCGTCGAACGGTCGGCGCGGGGACAGGACCGCGAGCGTGCCCACCACGACTGAGCCGGGCAGCTGCCACCAGGACGTCCCCTCGCTCAGCGTCTCGCTGCCCGCGAAGAAGAGCAGCGCGCACGCCAGCGGCCACTGGCGCTTGGCCAGGGTGCGCCAGCCGAGGTGAGTGCCGTTCACGGGAGGTCACCGTATGTCCTCTGGTCCGGTGGCGCGTCCTCCTCCGGTCGTGGAGGCGTGTCATCCGCGGGACTGACCCGAACGCGTGGCGAAATACCCCGGTGGCCGATGTCGGATGACGTTTTCGGGGGTGACTCTGGAAGGGCAGTCGGGGAAGTGGAGGAACGACATGTTCACGGTTGTGGCGACGTGGGCCGGTGCGGTGCTGGGGTTGTTGGTGCTGGTCCTGATGGCGATCGCCGGGGTGCTGGTCGATTCGCAGCGCTGAGGCGTCAGCCCTCGGCGTGCCGGCGGAGCAGTTCGGCGAGGCGGCTCGGGGAATGCGGTCGGGTGGTTTCCACGGGCGTGCCGGAAAAGCGCGCGGGGCCGCCGGTGCGGGCGCGGCGGGCGGCGGAGGGTTCGAGGCGGAACGCGGGGCGGTTGGCCGACGCCCGCTGCCGGGAGCGCAGCCAGGACAGGCGGTGCAGCGACTCGGCGTGGTGGTCGGTGATGGTGACCTCGGCCAGGTCGAACGAGTGCAGGACGGCCCGGTTGAGCTCGACGACGGCGCGGTCGCGCCACAGCGTGCGCTCGGCGGAGGTGTCCAGGCCCAGCGCCTCGGCGACGGCCCGCGCGGCGCCGTAGGCGCCCTCGTCGGCGAGGCTGCGGGTGCCGACCTCGGAGCCGACGAACCAGGTGTTGAACGGGGCGGCGGGGTAGGTGACGCCGCCGATGCACAGCTTCATGTTGGTGATCAGCGGCACGGCGTGCCAGCGCAGGCCCAGTGAGCCGAACCAGGGCAGTTCCGGGTGCTCCAGGCACACCTCGTGCACCACGTCCGGCGGGATGGTGAACAGCTTCGGCCCCTCGTGCGCGGTCTCCACGACCAGCGGCAGCACGTCGAACCGGCCGGGCGTCTCCGGAGGCCGCCACCCCATGCCCTGCACGGCGTCGGTGAACGCGGCGTAGCGCCGGTCGCCGGTGCCGTCGGCGTAGCCCGCGTACCGGACGAGCTGCTCGTTCCAGATGCACGGGCCGGGCGCGGTGGGGGTGTCCGGGGCGAACACGGTGACCAGCGGGCGGACCTCGCCGCCGTTGGTGGCCAGCCGGAGGTGCTCCACGCACTCGCCCGCGACGGCGGCGGCGTTGCGGTAGCCGCGCAGGTCGCGCACCTTGAGCCGGCGCCACGGGACACCGCTGGTGCACCAGCCGCTGTCGCGCAGCGCGATGCGGGTGCCGTAGGACAGCTCGGCGGTGGTGTGCCGGTAGGTGCCGGTCTCGGCGATCTCGTCGCGGACCTCGCTCAGGCGGGGTCCGACGGGTCCGGCCTCGGGGTGGGCGATGTGGAACATGCGGAGGAAGCCCTCCGCCGCGTCGATGTCGAGCGTTATCGGTTCGTTGTCTACGACGGTCACGGGCGGCAACCGTAGTTGCGGAACGACGTCACCCGTCACTGCCAGACGGGGCACATCGGGTGATCAACAGAACCCACTCGATGGGGTGATGAAACGACTGGCTGTCGCCGTCTCGACCACTCCATGACATGGCTTTATGACACGGTCAGGTGGTCTCGATCCGGTCGAACATCAGGTCGTGGCTGACCCGGTCCTCCTCGACGGCCCGCTGCTCGAACTTCGTCACCGGCCGCCAGTCCGGCCGCGGCGCCCACCCGTCGTAGCGGTTGCGCAGCAGCGGCTCGGCGGAGCACACCTCCAGCATCTGCTCGGCGTAGTGCTCCCAGTCCGTCGCCAGGTGCAGGGTCCCGCCCGGTCGGAGCCGCGTGGCCACCAGGCGCACGAACTCCGGCTGCACCAGCCGGCGCTTGTGGTGCTTCTTCTTGGGCCACGGGTCGGGGAAGAAGATCCGCACGCCGCTCAACGTGCCCGGCTCGACGTGCTCGGTCAGCAGGTCCACGGCGTCGCCACGCAACACCCGCAGGTTGGTGGCGCCCAGCGCCTCGGCGCGCATCAGCAGCTGCGCCAGACCGGGCTTGTAGACCTCGACGGCCACGTAGTTGACGTCCGGCGCGGCGGCGACCAGCTGCGCCGTCGTCTCGCCCATGCCCGAGCCGATCTCCAGCAGCACGGGGGCGTCGCGCTCGAACCACGCGGCGAAGTCCACGGGACCGGCCGGGAGCGCCTTGACCTCGCGGCCCAAGCGCTCCCAGTGGCGGTCCCATGCGCGCTGCTGCCCGACGGTCATCCGTTCACCGCGTTGCACGTAGCTGACGACGGAACGGTGGTGCGGCGGGCGCTGGCTGGACGTCACAGGCGCACAGCCTAAGCAGCGACCGGTTACGCGATGTTCTCCAGGTCCTCGATCTGCTCACGCAGCGCTGCGGGCGTGAACGCGATCGGCTGCCGCTGACCGGGTCCCCGGTGCGCCGGCAGCAGGTCCACCCAGCCGGGGTGCCGGTCGGTGAACTGCACGGTGGTGGGCTCGGCCGGCCCGTATACGCCGCTCTCCGACGGCACGAACTCCCAGTAGCCGACCTCGCCCTCGGCGGCCCACGGCACGAACACCCAGCCCGGCCGGTTCCCCAGCAGCTCGCCGACCTCGTCCTCCACGGCGAAGCCCGCGGCCCGGGACGGCAGCTTGCCGCGGTCCAGCGCGCGCAGCCACCACGGGGCCGGGGCGTCGGCGCCCACGGCCCGGAACAGCGCCAGCACCTGCTGCTCGTCGGCCCGGTGGATCCAGGCTCGGCGGCCTTGCGCAGGGGTGGTCGCGATGCCGACGCCGCCCGCGGGTTCGACCGCGTGCGACCATTCCAGTGCCATCATCGGTTCGACGCGAAGGGCGTGGTCGCGTTGCCGTGGCAGCTTCGTCGACCCGGCTGCCGACGAGTCGGCGTTCAGGTCCGGATCAAGCACCGTCACGGGTTCACCTCCGGAGGGTTCCTTGACGGGGGGTATCGGAATTCGCGTGCGGAGGGGTACCGCCTCACGATTCCCTGCTTTCCATCTGACCGGGTTCAGCCCTTCCTGTCATGGTGCTGTGCGGGAGTTCACGGGGTCTTAACGAACCCCTTACTCCGATTGCCGGGCGGAACTCCGTTGAAACATCTCGGACATGGAATATCGTTGTGACTTCGACCACAAGGAGAAATTCCACGATGCTCGGTCGGGTGTTGCTCACCGCGATCGCCTTGGCACTCTGCGCTCCGGTTCCGGCCCACGCGCAGTCGATCCGGGACCAGCAGTGGCACCTGGACGCGCTGGGGGTGCCCAAGGCCCACGAGCACTCGCGCGGCCGGGGCGTGGTGGTGGCCGTGGTCGACTCCGGCGTGGACGACACCGCGCCCGACCTGACCGGCGGCGCGGTGCTGCCGGGCACCGGCTTCGGGAACGCGACCGGCACGGCCGGCACCCGCGACACCGACGGGCACGGCACCGCGATGGCCGCCCTGATCGCCGGGCGCGGGGTGTCCGGCGGCGCGTTGGGGGTGGCGCCGGAGGCCACGATCCTGCCCGTTTCGGTCGGTGCGGACGGCGAGAAGTTCACCACCACCGCGGTCGCCGAGGGCATCACGTGGGCCGTCGACAACGGCGCCGACGTGGTCAACCTGTCCCTGACCTCGGAAGCCACCCTCACCCCCGACCTGCTGCGGGCGGTGAACCACGCCTTCGAGCACGACGTCGTGGTGGTGGCGGGCACCGGCAACGACGGCGTCCCGCACATCGGCGCGCCCGCCAACATCCGCGGCGTCCTGGCGGTGGCGGGCACCGAGCGCGACCTGGTGCCGTGGAGCGACTCCAACACCGGCCCGGAGACCGTGCTGGCCGCGCCCGCCAAGGGCATCGTGTCCGCCGTGCCGAAGTCCGTCGTGGACACCGGGTACGCCGAGATGGACGGCACCTCCGCCGCGACCGCCCTGGTGTCCGGCGCGGCGGCCCTGGTGCGCGCCGCCCACCCGGACATGAACGCCGCCAGCGTGGTGAACCGCCTGATCAGCACCGCCACGGACGCCGACGCGCCGGGCCGCGACGACGCCACCGGGTTCGGCCAGGTCGACCCGTTCGCGGCGATCACCGCGGACGTCGCCGACGTGGCCCGCAACCCGCTGGCCCCCGCTCCGCGCACCACCGCGGCACCGGTCCCGACCTCCGCCTCGCCGGTCGTGGAACGCGCCGTGAACGGACCGGCGTGGAGCGGCGGCGCCCGCACCGGTTTCGTGCTCGGCGGCCTGCTCGCGATTCTCGCCGGCGTCACGGTCGCGGGCCTGTTGTTGTCCCGCGACCGCCGCCCGGCGCCGCCGCCGCTACCGACCCGGACGGAAATTCCACCGCCCCCGGAAGAATTCTGGAAACGCACCCAGTGGTGAACCGGGTGGTGAATTCCGCCGACTAGTCGTGGGCGTGGTACTCGACGGATTCCTTCGTCAGCTGGATGAACGCCTCCTCCAGCGACCCGCGCTGCGGGCTCAGTTCGTGCAGCGTGATGCCGTTGAGCGCGGCCAGTTCGCCGATGCGCGCCGCCTCGACGCCGTGCACGACGAGCGAGCCGTCGCCGTCGCTCACCTGGGCGTCGCCGGGCAGCAGGGTGCGCAGCCGGTCCAGGTGGGGTGAGCGGACCTTCACCGCGTCCTCGGTGGCGTCCCGGATGAACTGCTCGGTGCTGGTCTGCGCGATGAGCCGCCCGCGCCCGATGACGATCAGGTCCTGCGCGGTCTGCGCCATCTCCGACAGCAGGTGGCTGGACACGAACACGGTCCGCCCCTGGTCGGCCAGCCGGTGCATGAACTGACGGATCCACTGGATGCCCTCGGGGTCCAGGCCGTTGACCGGCTCGTCGAACAGCAGCACCTTCGGGTCGCCCAACAACGCGCCCGCGATGCCCAGCCGCTGCGACATGCCCAGCGAGAACCCGCCCGCGCGGCGCTTGGCCACCTGCGTGAGGCCGACCACCTCGAGCACCTCGTCCACCCGCTTGGCCGGGATGCCGTTGGACCGGGCCAGCCACAGCAGGTGCGCCCGCGCGGACCGGTTCGGGTGCACCCACTTGGCGTCCAGCAGCGCGCCGACGATGCCCAGCGGCCGGTGCAGCTCGTGGTAGGTCTTGCCGTCGATGAGGACCTTGCCGCGGGTCGGGCGGTCGAGCCCGAGGACCATCCGCATGGTCGTGGACTTGCCCGCGCCGTTGGGTCCGAGGAACCCGGTGACGCGGCCCGGCGCGACGGTGAACGACAGGTCGTCCACGGCGACGGTCTTGCCGTAGTGCTTGGTGAGTCCGGTCGCTTCGATCATGACAGCTCCTGTCCGATCCGCTACGGCCAACCTGACGGCGGAAGCCCGGGTCACCTCCCCGAAAGGCGACCCGAGCTTCCCCCTCTCCCCCGTTGCCCGCCCGGTCGGCCCCGATTCCGCCCGGACGGGGTCGAACGACTAGGCGTCCCGGCGCTTCGCGACCACCAGGGACACGATGAAGAACGCCAACGCGATGGCCGCGAAGTAGGCGAACGAACCCCACGGCGACAGCTCGCCCGGCACCGGCGGACCGGCGTCCTGCGGGATGCCCGCGCCGTCGGACTCGCCGAGCACGAACTTGTTGGCCACGGTGAACGGCAGCCACTTCTGGATGTCGTCGCCGATCTTGGGGATCAGCGTGACCAGGTTCTCGACCAGCAGCGCGAACACCAGGATGATCGACACCGCGCCGGCGGTCTGGCGGACCAGCGTGCCCACGCCCAGCGCCAGCAGCGAGCCGGCCGCGTAGACCAGCGCGATGCCCAGGACGTGCCGCCAGTCGTTCGCGCTCTCCAGCGCGAGCTGCGAGTGGTCGGAGAGGATCAGCCAGCTGATCCCCCACGAGCCGAACCCGACCAGCACACCGATCACGGCGGACAGCAGCGCCACCACGACGCCCTTGGCGACCAGCGGCGAGATCCGGTCCGGCACGGCCTGGAACGTGGCCTTGATCGTCCCGAACCGGTACTCGGTGGTGATCGCCAGGGCGGCCATCACCATGATCACCATCAGGCCGAACTGGTGCATGAAGGCCGTCGCGACCACCGGCATCGCGCCCTCGGTGGAGTTGGCCGCGATGATCGCCGTGAACCCGATGGGCAGGGCGAGCGCGAGGAGCATCGACCACCACGGCGAGCGGGTGGAGAACAGCTTGATCCGTTCAACTGCGAGGAGGGTCATGTCACTTTCCCGTCTCGGCCGCGTGGTACTCGACAGAATCACCGGTGAGCTGCATGAACGCCTCTTCCAGCGAACCCCGCTGGGGGCTGAGCTCGTGCAGCACCACGCCGGCGGACGCGGCGATGTCACCGATCTGGTCACTGGATGCACCCGACACGGTGAGCGCCCCGTCCTCCCCTTCGCGGACGGTGAACCCCTTGTCGAGCAGCATCGCACCCAGCTTGTCGGCGTGCGGGCTGCGCACCCGCACCGTGTTCTCGGTCGAGCGCTCGACGAACTCCGTGGTGGACGACTGCGAGATGAGCTTGCCCCGGCCGATCACGACCAGGTCGGAGGCGGTCAGCGCCATTTCCGACAGCAGGTGGCTGGACACCAGGACGGTGCGCCCCTCGGCGGCCAGGCCCTGCATGAACTGGCGGATCCAGAGGATGCCCTCGGGGTCGAGGCCGTTGACCGGCTCGTCGAACAGCAACACCTTCGGGTCACCCAGCAACGCGCCCGCGATCCCCAGCCGCTGCGACATGCCGAGTGAGAACCCGCCCGCCCGCCGCTTGGCGACCTTGGTCAGGCCGACGAGGTCGAGCACCTCGTCGACGCGGCGCGAGGGCAGCCCGTTGGACTTGGCCAGCCATTCGAGGTGCGCCCGCGCGGACCGGTTGGGGTGCACCCACTTGGCGTCCAGCAGCGCGCCGACGGTCCGGAGCGGACGCTCGAGCTGCGTGTAGGGCTTGCCGTCGATGAGCACCTTGCCGGAGGTCGGCCGGTCCAGGCCGAGGATCATCCGCATGGTGGTGGACTTGCCGGCGCCGTTGGGCCCGAGGAACCCGGTGACCCGACCCGGCGCGATGGTGAACGACAGGTTGTCCACCGCCACCGTGTTCCCGTAGCGCTTGGTGAGGCCGATCGCCTCGATCATTGGTTTCTCCCCTGGAGCGGCGGGCACATCCCCCGATCTCGGCGAGAACTCTGCCCGGTCCAGGGGTCCGACCACATCGGTCTGTAGTTGACTCGTGGGTGCGACTTCAGTCTTATCGTGGCCGCTACCTCGGTTGTAGCAATCCGTGATCACCCTGAGTGGCCCCCTGAGTCCCGCACCCGGTCGTCCTCAGGGACAGACACCCCTACGGTTGGCCACATGGGTTACACCGACGCCCCGAAGGGCTGGTGGCGCGAGTTCATCGCCGCCACCCCACCCCGCACCGCGAAACTGGCGGTCGTACGCAAGGACGGCGCACCCCACGTGTCCCCCGTCTGGGTGGACTTGGACGGCAGCACCATCGTCTTCACCACCCACCTGGACTCGGTGAAGGGCCGAGCCCTCCTCCGCGACGGCCGCCTGTCCCTGTGCCTGGACGACGAGAACCCCCCGTTCCACTTCGTCACCATCTCGGGCCGAGCGGAAATCGTGGACGACCCAGAGCAGGTTCGGTACTGGGCGGGGCGGATCGGCGGGCGCTACATGGGCGCGGCGAGGGCGAACGAATACGCGGAACGCAACGGGGTGCCGAACGAGGTCGTCGTGCGGGTCAGGGATCCACAGATCGTGGCAAAGGTAGCCATCGCCGACTAGCCACTCCGCTCCTCTGCCCGCCGTGCACACCCTCCCCGCTCGGCAGCCGTGCGCATGTTTTGGCGTAGCTGCCGCGCGGCACCCCCGCCTCTTCTTTTTGGTCATCCTTGGTGGCCTGCCCACCGGTGAGGTTCTTCAAGCTCTTCAAGAGCTTCGGGCGCGACGCTTCGCTCTCGAGCTGAACGCGCTGGCGCGCTCTCAAGATCAAAAGCGGGCCGGGAGACCACCGATGGGGGGTGAAGGGCGTCGGTTCCCCCACCGCATGGCCTGGCGGAGCCAACCACAGATTTCCCC
>NZ_JBBEGC010000096.1:0-28396 GCF_037401995.1 Saccharothrix sp. CCNWYY140 | reverse complement strand
GGTGGGGGAACCGAGGCCCTCCACTTGTAGGTAACACCTACCGCGCGCTCCGCGCGCGAACAACCGCGCTGCGCGCGAAGGGCGCGCTGCGCGCGTAAAAGCTACAGCTGCGCTGTGTCGTCGGAGGGCGGGTGGGTCAGGTGCTGTGCAGGCCCTTGAGGACTGCCCGCCGGACCCTCGGGCTGAAGTTCCTGAGGGCGTCATGTACCCGGTTTCGCCTGGTCGTCTGGTTCGCGTCGACCACCAACCCGCCTCCCCGAGCCGTCCAAGGAGGCAAGACGAACAACGGGTCCAGGTCGAACAGCGGTAGGTATTCCACGATGTCGTCGTAAATCCCGCACAGCTGTTCCAGCCTGTCCTCACCGTCCGAGGACTCGCCCTGCGTTCGGTACCAGTCCGCCAGGGCCGCGCGGAACGCCAGGACGGCCTTCTGGATGAGAATGGCCTTGGCTGCCGCGTCGGTGAACTCCGGGGTGCGCAGCCTTCGGTGTACTGCTTCCTGGGTTCTCGGTGGGGCGAAGTCGAAGGCCTCTCCGAGCATCAAGTCGACCTGGACGATGCCTTCCAAAGCATCCACGGCATCACGGAACAGGCGTTCCACCTCGCCGGGCAGCCTGCTTTCGGGTGACGTACGACCCGGCGCGGTGCCTACGAGCACGTTCAGTTGTCGGCCGATTGCGCCGAACTGGCGGTCCGAAGACGTTCGGACGCCGTCTACGTGTTCGGCCAGCTGCTCGATGAAACCGTAGATGCCGGCCTGTTGCCTGGAAAGCTGGTCCATCCGCTGCCTGAGCGCGGACATCGGATCCTGTTCCGCGCGGAAGGCTGTGGTGCCCACCAGGGCCTTGAAGTCCTCGGCGAAGGAGCGTTCCGAGAACACCAAGGGATCCCTGCCCAAGGGTTCGCGCAGTTGGATGGCCACGCCGTCGGTCAGCACGCCGTTGACCAGGACCACCACCTGGGCGTCCGGTTGGGCCTCGCGGACCGCTGACACTCGGCGCATCACGCGGGTGACGTCGTCGTTGTCCAGGAGCGAGCCCTCCAGCAGGACCGCGCAGCCGCCGTCGCGGTCGGGGAAGGTCACCCAGAACTCGGCCTTCGACTCCTCGCCGGTGCCCAGCAGGTGGTTGTGCCAGTACTCCCAGCCGTTGGCGTCCAGCAGGCGCCGCACGGCCCCGTCCAGGTCGTCGGCGCTCAGGGAACCGAACAGCTCCCGTGCGGCCTGGCGGACCATGTCGTCGGTGGCGGTCACGTCCGGGTCGTCCGTTGCCCTGGCCCTGTCGTCCACCAGGCGGAACACGCGGTGGCACAGGCGGACGACGTTGCGGGTGTTGCCGCCGGCCACGTCACGCAGGTACCGGACCGTCTCCGGGGTGAACGGGGCCAGGCCCGAACGGCCGGTTTGCGCTTCCTGGGCCCGCACGATGAACTCGCGGACCTGTGCGTGGCTCAGGCCGGACATCGTGACGGTGTAAGGGATCCGTTGCCGCACCGCGGGCGGCAGGACGGCCTTGAACTCGGGCAGGCCGCACAGCACCAGGCACGCGCCGGCCTTGGCGAACACCTGCAACAGGGTCTGGAACGCGGCCATCGTCTGGGCCTGCGGCTGCTTGTCCGCCGAGAAGATCTTGTCCAGCTCGTCCAGCGCGAGCACGAACCGCCGCTGCCGCCCGCCGAACAGCAGGGCGAACACGCCCATCGCCTCCAGCGCCGCGACCTCGGTGTCGATCGGGGTGGTGATGCCGCGCTCGACCAGCACCTGGTCCGGCGCGCCGCCCAGCAGCCAGGACCACACGGCGTGCTCGAAACCGGGGCGCAGCAACAAGGTCAGCGCGGTGCCGAAATCCTTGTTGTTGGTGACCTGGCGCAGGGTGTCCTGGACCTTGCGCAGCAGCGCGCTCTCCATCAGGCCCAGCCGCTCCACGACCTCCTGCGGCTCCAGCTGCCTGCCGCCCAGCCAGTCCAGGGTGTCGGCGGTCAACCCGGTGCTCTGCAACGAGTCCGCGACGATGTCGGCGTAGTAGTCGCTGACCTGCGCGCGCACGCCCTCGCGGCCCAGCCGCTGCATGAACCGGCGGTACAGCTCGATGAAGCTGTCCGCGGTCGCCTCCAGGTACAGGGCGCGGGTCGGGTCGTCCAGGGCGCGGCGGGCGTGGCGGACCAGGCGCACGGCCAGGTGGGTCTTGCCGGTGCCGTAGTCGCCGAGCACGGCGAACACCGTGCCGGCGCCCGCCGGGCCTTCCAGGTAGGTGTCGAGGTGGGCGACGGCCTGCCGGGTGGCGTCGGTGGCGATGGTGACGTCCACGGAGTCGAAGTCGTCCTGGAAGTCGTCGATGATCAGGGCGACCGCCATCGGCGAGAAGGGGTTCTTCCGCGCGGGCGGGAGGTCGTCGCTGCCGCTCATGGCTGCATCCCCAGTCCGTTCAGGTACGCCCTGATGTCGTCCACCGTCACCAGATCGGTATCGGTGTAGCTTAGTCCGGAAGTGAGCTTCCGCTCGTACGTTCCGTGGAGTATCCGCTGGAGCATGGCGACGGATTGACAGATTTTGCTGAGCAATTCGACCGCCTGGTCACTCAGTTGGGGATAGGTTCCCGCGTCGGTGTGACGCAGGAGCCGGTCCTTGGCGAACCGGAGCTGGTCCCCGGCGTCGAGCTTGCCGACCAGCAGGGTGACCGGCGGGACCCACGCCTCCAGCCGGCGCACCAGCTCCGCGAGGTCGTCGGCGCGGAAGAACGCGGACTCGGCGAAGAACAGCACGCGCGGGCTGCTCAACTGCTTGGCGTACCGGACCACCTCGTCCAGCAGCTCGTTGGGCGAGGGCAGCAGGACCAGCAGGACCACGTCGTCGGCCAGCAGGTGCGCCAGGCGCGGGAATACCCGCTGCGGGTTGGTCCGGTCGGCGCGGGTCGCCTCGACCTCCTCCGGGCGCAGCGCCCGCGCGTCGACCAGCCGGTCGAAGAGCTGGTCGCACACCTGGACCACGCGCTGCTGGATGGACAGCTCCTCGTCCTCGGGCAGGCACCCGGTGAGGTCGACGACCAGGCCGCGCAGGCCCCGCCCGCCCAGTTCCAGCACCGTCCAGTCGGCGCACCGGTTCACCAGCGCGGTCTTGCCGCACCCGGACTCGCCGGTGACCAGCACCAGCCGGCCGTCCTCCAGCACGCCCGACAGGTCGCCGACCTCCTGCTGGTACTGCTGGAACGCGGCCTCGGCGCCGTCGACGTCGACGTAGTACTCGCGGTGGGCGGTGCGCTCCCACGGCCGCAGCGGGCGCATCGGCGTGCGCTCCCACCCCGGTAACGGGAACGGGTTCATCGGCCGGGTCACCGCGGACCACCTTCGGCGCGCAACAGGACGGCGGCGTCCACCACCCGCCCGCGACCCATGCCCACCCCCACGCCCCCGGCGACCGCTCCAGCCTACCGACGGAGAGTGGCACACCGGGCCGGCCCGTGGCCGGTCGCTACCCGAATGGCGCACACCGGTTGCTACTTCCCCAAGTCCGGGGGAGGTGTGATCACCACGGAGCGGGTGCGTAGTCCTTCAGGAAGCAGCCGTACAGGTCTTCGCCCTGCTCGCCGCGCACGATCGGGTCGTACACCCGGGCCGCGCCGTCGACCAGGTCCAGCGGCGCGTGGAAGCCCTCGGCCGCCAGGCGCAGCTTGGTCGGGTGCGGGCGCTCGTCGGTGATCCAGCCCGTGTCCACCGCGGTCATCAGGATGCCGTCGGTCTCCAGCATCTCCTGCGCGCTGGTGCGGGTCAGCATGTTCAGCGCGGCCTTGGCCATGTTGGTGTGCGGGTGCCCCGGCCCCTTGTAGGCGCGGGAGAACTGGCCCTCCATCGCCGACACGTTCACCACGTACTTGCGGCGGGCCGTGGACGCGGCCATCGCGGACCGCAGGCGCGAGATCAGGATGAACGGCGCGGTGCTGTTGCACAGCTGGACTTCCAGCAGCTCCACCGGGTCGACCTCCTCCACCCGCTGCACCCAGCTGTTGGAGTGGTGGACGTCCGGCACCAACCCGCCCGCGTCGATCTCCGTCGACCCGGCGGTCAGCGCGAGCGCCGTCACCTCGGGCATGGACTCGCTCAGGGAACCGGTCAACGCCACCGGGTGCGCCGACGAGGTGTGGCCGAAGGAGATCAGCTCCGGCAGGGGACCCGACGGCAGCGGCGCGGACTCGGCGGCCACCAGCGGCGCGTAGGCGTCCCGGGACCGGCGCACGGTCTGCGCGGCGTTGTTGATCAGGATGTCCAGCGGGCCGTCGGCGGCCACGGTGTCGGCCAGCCGCACGACCTGGCTCGGGTCGCGCAGGTCGATGCCGACCACGCGCAGCCGGTGCAGCCAGTCGGCGCTGTCCTCCATCGACGCGAACCGGCGCACGGCGTCGTGCGGGAACCGGGTGGTGATGGTGGTGTGCGCGCCGTCGCGCAGCAGGCGCAGCGCGATGTACATGCCGATCTTCGCCCGGCCGCCGGTGAGCAGCGCGCGCTTGCCGGTCAGGTCGGCGCGGGCGTCGCGGCGGGACCGGTTGAGCGCCGCGCACGGCGGGCACAGCTGGTGGTAGAACGCGTCGACCTCGGTGTAGCGCTGCTTGCACGTGTAGCAGGAGCGGGCGCGCAGGAGGGTGCCCGCCTTCTGCCCGGGGTCGGGTTCGGCGAGCAGGATGCCGCGGGTCTCGTCGTCGATGCGGGTCGGCGAGCCGGTGGCGGTGGCCTCGATCACGGCCCGGTCGGCGAGCGTGACGGCGGCCCGCTTGGCGGCTTTGCGGCGCTTGCGGAGGCTCTTCCAGATCCCCGCGGTCGCCCGCCTGATGACCACCGCGTCCGGGTGCTCGGTGTCGAGTTCGTCCACCTGGGCGAGGACCCGCAGGGCGATTTCCATCTCGGCGGGGTCGATCTGCACGGGGCGAATCCTACCCGTGAAAAACATTCGTTCCTCTGATGGGTGAAATCCACGTGAGCCGGCGCTAGGGTGCCCGGCATGTCCACAGCGGGTCCGCGGGTGCGCCGACTGGCCCACCCCGACGCCGACGTCCGGGCGCGGGCACTCGGTCTGCCGCGCGGCCGACCGGCCGTGTTGCTGCTCGGTCCGTCCGGCGACCTCGACACCGACCTCGCCGCCTCCCTGCTGCCCGTGCTGCGCGCGGTGCTGGTCGCGGCCGTGCAGCGGGACGCGGCCGTGATCACCGCGGGCGCCGACGCGGGGGTCGCGCACCTCACCGGCCTGGCCGCCGAGGCCCTGGAGGGACGCTGGCCCAGGCTGGTCGGCGTGGCGCCGTCCGGGCGGGTCGCGGTGGAGGACGCCGAACCCGGACCGGGTGAGCAGCGTCTCAACGCGAACCACGACACGGTCGTGCTGGTGCCCGGCTCGCGGTGGGGCGAGGAGGTGCCCGCGCTGGGCCGGGTGGTGGACGCGGTCTCCGGCCGCCGCCCCGCCCTGGCCGTGCTGGTCGGCGGCGACGACACGGCCCGCCCGACGCTGGTCGAGCACCTGGGCCGGGACCGGCCGCTGCTGGTGCTGGCCGGCACCGGCGGGCTGGCCGACGACATCGCGCGCGGCGCGCTGGGCGACGACGACCTCGCCGTGCTGGCGCGCGGCGGTCAGGTCGCGGTCGTGCACCTGGACGAGGGACCGGACCGGATCGTCGCCGTGCTGCACCGCGTGCTGGGGTCGCGGGAGTTCGCCGAACCCGTGCAGCCGGTGCGGGTGTTCCCGCGGCTGCGGTTCCGGGAGCCCGCGCGGCGGCCCGTGGTCGACCCCGGGTACGTGCTGGACTACCCGCTGCTGGCGGACGCGATCCACGACGCCAACCAGGTCGTCGCGCCCGTGCTGCACGAGCAGGAGGTCGCGGCGCTGCGGGAGCGCGAGCGGGCGCGGCTGCTGGTCGTGCTGGCGGTGCTGGCCGGGTTCGCGACCGTGTCGTTCGGCGCGTTGCAGGTCTGGCTGCGGGACGTGCCGTGGCCCGGCGTGCTGGTCGCCGTGGCGGGCGCGGGCGCCGCGGTGCTGACCGTGCTGGCCCGCGGCGGCGAGAACCCCGACGCACGCACCCGCGCCGACCAGCTGCGGGCGCTCTACTTCGACCACCTGGCCGCGCCACCGGCCGCCACCGACGCGGAACGCGACGAGCGCTCCCGCGAGCTGGCGACCGAGGTGGCCCGCCACCGCCACGAACCGGTGAGCAACGCATGACGACCGACAGCACCGAGAACGCCGGGGGCACCGGGGACGACCCGAAGCCCGCGCCCACCCCGGTGGCGGTGGACACGGCCCAGGCCGCGCCGACCCGCCCGGACTCGCCCTCCGAGGTCTCCGAGCACTTGACCGCACCCTCCCCGAAGCCCCGGCCCGCGCCCGCCCCGCCCGCGCCGTCGCCGCGTCCCCGGGAGCCGCTGGTCCTCACCCCCGCGGTCCTCGCCGACCACCGCGAGCAGTTCCTGCGCGCCTACCTGCGCCACCGCGTCGGGGACCGCCTCGCCGCCTTCGAGCACGCCCGCAACCGCTACGCCCGTGCCCTGCGCTGGACCACCGCCTCCACCGTCCTGCTCTACACGGGCGCGGCGGCGTTGGGCGCGGTCGCCGTCGCGGACCCGGTGCAGCGGGCGATGTGGGGCTTCCTGGCCACCGTCGCCGCCGCACTGGCCATCGCGGTCACCGTCTACGAGTCGGCGTTCTCGTTCCGCGCCCAGGCCCGCCGCTCAGCCGGCGCGGTCGCGCTGCTGCACCTGCTCCAGGCCCACGGCGCACCGGAGGGCCAGGACGGCGTGGACGCCTTCCGCACCGAGGTGGAAAGCGTCCTGCGCCACGCCGACTAGTCCACAGTGGACACTGCGACTACCCGACCGGGCCGGACATCCGGTCCGCCAAGTACTCCTCGACCGCTCGCGCGTCCCTCGACGTGTAGAGGAACCGCACCCACGCCTGCTGCTCGTGCACCACGGGCCCCATCTCCCACACGCACATCACGGGGTTGTGCCCGCGCCCGCCCACCTGGCGGAACGCCCCGCCCGGCCCGCGCACGTACAGCGTCTGCCACAGCTCGTTCTCGTTGCGCCAGGTCCACACTGCGAGGAAGTGGTACCCGCCGCTGAGGTGCAGCACGACGCACCCGAGGGCCGCCGGGACCGCTCCCGACTCCACGGCCTCCAGCACGGTCCGGCGGGCCGAAGCACGGTCCTCGTCGGTGATCGCCTCGTCGTCGCGCACGACGTCGTACCACTTGAGCCGGCCGCCGGGCACCACCACGTCGTGGTCGGCCAGGGGGTGGACGGTTTTCGGGGTGTGCCGGTAGTCCGGTGCGACTCCGACGGATCCGGTGAGGGTCACGTCCGCATCCTAAGGACCGTTACCGCAACCCATAGGGCTTTTCAATGGGTCGTTCGGCAGTCGGGCTGTTGCCCGGCCGGAAGTCGGCACATAATCCGCACGGCCAATTTCGGGAATATGGGGGCGTGAACCGATGACCGGCACCCAAGCGGACCGGCCGCTGCTGCTCGTGGTCGCGACGGGCATGCGGCTGTACCGGGAGTACCTGCTGCGTTCGATCGGCGCGAAGTACCGCGTGCACCTGTTCCTCACCGCCGAACCGGAGTGGGAGAAGGAGCACGTCGCCGGCTGGACCGTGCTGCCCAGCACCACCGACGGCCCTGCGATGGCGGCCGAGGCGGCCAAGCTGCACGCGCAGGACCCGATCGCGGGCGTGCTGTGCTGGGACGAGGTCCGCATCCACGCCACCGCGTTCATCGCGCGCGAGCTCGGGCTGCGCAACGGCGACCCGGACGTCGTGTGGCGGTTGCGGGACAAGGGCAAGACGCGTGCCGCGCTGGACGCGGTGAGTGTGCCGCAGCCCCGGTCGATCGCCGTCAAGACGGTGGACGAGGCCGTGGCCGCCGCCGCCGAGGTCGGCTACCCGGCGATCCTCAAGCCGCGCGGGCTCGGCGCGAGCCTGGGCGTGGTGAAGGTGCACGGCGAGGACGAGGTGCGCGCGAACTTCGGGTTCACCGAGAGCGCCCGCGCGCCCGAGCCGGTCGTGTTCGACACCGACCAGCCGGTCCTGGTCGAGGAGTTCGTGTCCGGCGAGGAGATCAGCGTCGACTCCGTGGTCCGCGACGGCCGCGTGACCCCGCTGTTCATCGGCCGCAAGGTCGTCGGCTACCCGCCGTACGCCGAGGAGATCGGCCACTTCGTCGACGCAGACGACCCCTTGCTGACCGACCCCGAGCTGCTGAAGGTCTTGCAGGACACGCACGAGGCCCTGGGCTTCACGGACGGCATCACGCACTCCGAGTACATGCTGACCTCCAGCGGTCCCAAGGTGATCGAGGTCAACGGCCGGCTCGGCGGCGACATGATCCCCTACCTCGGCCTGCTCGCCACGGGCATCGACCCGGGCCTGGTGGCGGCCGGCGCGGCGGCCGGTCTGCCGGTGGACGTCGAGCCCAAGCACCGCCGGGTCGCGGGCATCCGGTTCTTCTACGTCGAGGAGGAGGACACGACCCTGGGTTCGCTGTCCTTCAACGAAGCCGCGCTGCCCGAGGGCATCGACCGCGTGGTGACGGTGGCCCAGCCGGGTGCGGTGGTGTCCCCGCCGCCGAAGGGCACGGTGTGGGGCCGGATCGCGTTCGCCATCGCCACCGGCGCCTCCCGCGCCGAGGTCGCCTCCCGGCTGGACGCGGCCGAGTCCGCCCTGGACGTCAAGAGCGCCTGATGACGACGACCGAGAGCCAGTCGACGGGCGTCTGGCGCACCTTCGTCGAGTCGCCGACCGCCGTGAAAGCCGTGCTGGGCGGCGTCTTCATCAACAAGGTCGGCGGCTTCCTCAACATCTTCCTGGTGCTGTTCATGACCTCGCGCGGCTACTCGGCCGGCGAGGCCGCGACCGCGCTGGGCGTGTTCGGCATCGGCAACGTCGTGGGCGTCCTGATCGGCGGCGCGCTCGCGGACCGCCTGGGCGCGCGCAACTCGACGGTGCTGGGCATGGCCGGCGCGGCGGCGTTGACCGCGGCGCTGCTGTACCTGCCCAACTACGCCCTCCTGATCGGCGCGGTCGCGCTGCTGGGCGCGATCAGCCAGATCTACCGCCCGGCCTCGGCCACCCTGCTGTCCGAGCTGACCGACGACGACCGCCAGGTCATGGTCTTCGCCATGTACCGGTTCGGCCTGAACCTGGGCACCACGGCGGCGCCGCTGATCGGTTTCGGCCTGTACCAGCTGGGTGGTGACAGCTACCACCTGCTGTTCTGGGGCGAAGCCGCCGTGGCCCTGGGCTACGCGGTGCTGGCTTTTTACGCCCTGCCCGCGAAAACGACCAAGGCCGTCGCCGTTTCCGAAGACACACCGGCGGAAACCGGCAGTTACCGCGACTTGTTCCGCGACCGGAAGTACCTGCTGTACTTGGTGGCCACGTTCTTCAACGCGGTCGTCTACGTGCAGTACATGTCCACGTTGCCACTGGACGTCGCCGCTTCCGGCGTGCCGATCTTCTGGTACACGCTGGCGGTGGCGCTCAACGGCGGCGCGGTGATCCTGTTGGAACTGGTGGTCACCAAGAAGACGCAGAAGATGAAGCCCCGCTTGGTGGTCTTCACGGCGTACGCCCTCACCGCGGTCGGTGTCGCCCTGTACGGCCTGCCCCTGGGTCCGGCCGTGATCGTCATCGGCACGCTGGTGTGGACCTTCGGCGAGATCATCGGCGGCCCGGTCGTCTTCGCCTACCCGGGCATGGCGGGTCCGGCGCACCTGAAGGGCCGGTACATCGGCAGCTTCCAGTTCATGTTCGGCCTGGGCGCGGCCCTGGGACCGGTCCTGGGCGGCTTCCTGTTCCTCAACCTGGGGCACGCGGTGTGGCCGGTGATGGCCGTCTCCGGCCTGCTGGCGGCGATCGCGGGCTACTTCTCCACCCAGAACCGCAAACAGCCCGCCTGAGCCCGGCTCCCACCGGCCCGGCGCTCGCCTGATCATCCGGGCCGACGACCTCAGCTGGCCGCCGCCGTGAACTCCGCGGCGGCGGCCAGCTTCGGCGTGCGGGTCTGGCCCCGGACGCAGTCCTGGTAAGCCCGCAACAGCCGCGTGTGCAGCTCCTCGATGTATTCCGCCGCCGCGCCGTCCCGTTGCCACACCAGCATCACGCGGCGGTGCACCGGGCTGCCGACCACCGGTTTCAACAGGACACCGGGCAATTCCCGTCCGGTGGGGAAGAAGCACGCGACGGTGTGGCCCGAGCGCACCAGTTCCGCCGCCGTCACCGGGTCGACGCCGAAGTGCACGCAACGCGGCGTGAACCCCGCCGCCTCGCAGGCCAGGTGCAGGTTCACCCGTCCGCCGCCGTAGTTCTCGTCCGGGACCGCCCAGTCCTCATCGGCCAGTTCGGACAGCCGAATCTCGCTGCGCCCCGACAACCGGTGCCCCGCCGCGATTCCGACCAACATGGGCTCGGTCACCAGTGAACGGCACGCGACCTCTTCGGGAATCCGCAGTGGACTCTGCGGGAACTCCACCACCAGGCCCACGTCCAGCTTGCCCGACCGCACCAGGTCGAGCACCGCGTCGCAGCTGCGCTCGACGTGGGTGGTGCGCGGTTGGTTGGGCAGCATGTCCCGCACCACGTCCACCAGCATCGGTGTCGGCGCGCCCGCCACGCCGCCCAGGCGGATGCCTGCGCCGCCGTTCTGCGCGGCCAGCCTGCGGGCGGTCACCATCAGGTCGTCGAACCGTTCCACCAGGTCACGCGACCTCAGCACGACGTGGCGGCCGAGTTCGGTCAGTTCCACGCCGTCGCTGCGCCGCAGGAAGAGCGGACCCCCGAAGCCGCGTTCGATGCGGCGCAGCTGCGCGGTCAGACCGGCTTGCGCGATCTTCAGCGAGGAGGCGGCCCGGCTGATGCTGCCCGCCTCCGCCACGGTCAGCACAACGTGGAGGTGTCTGAGCTCCATGTGCACTGACGCAGCCTAGGGCAACCGGCTGACGGCCAGCACCGACCGTGCGAGTGTGAAGGGTTGACAGTCGGTCGAGGATTCGTCGCACCCCGCTGCTCCAACAGGTGCATAACTGCCGAGTTATCGCCAGCTGCCAACTCCCCGCCGCACTCGGGTCTACACCACTCTCGGCGTGGCTATCGCCGATCCTGGGGAGGTGTGAGCGACATGAGGAAAGCGTTGCGGCTGCGACGCCTTTCCCGTCCGCGCGACGACAGGTACCTCTTCGTCCCGCTCGACCACAGCGTGTCGGACGGCCCGGTGGTGCCGCGCGACCGGTGGCCCGACCTGATCTCCTCGGTCGTCGTCGGCGGCGCCGACGCCATCATCGTCCACAAAGGACGTATTCGCACGATCGACCCGCAGCTGCTCGGCGGGTGCGCGCTGATCGTCCACCTCAGCGCCGGCACCGCGCACATGGCCGACGCCAACGCGAAGGTGCTCGTCGGCGAGGTGGAGGAGGCGCTGCGGCTGGGTGCGGACGCGGTCAGTGTGCACGTGAACATCGGCTCGGACACCGAGGAGCGGCAACTCGCCGACTTCGGCGTGGTCGCCAACGCGTGCGACGCCTGGAACGTGCCGCTGGTGGCGATGGTGTACCCGCGCGGGCCGCGCATCGTCGACACCACCGACCCCGCCCTGCTCGCCCACGTGGTCAACATCGCCGTCGACCTGGGCGCGGACATCGTGAAGACCAACCTCGCGCTGCCGGTGGAGCGCATGGCCGAGGTGGTCGAGAGCTGCCCGATCCCGGTGCTGGTGGCAGGCGGCCCCGCGACCGGCGGCAGCCTCGTGGACTACGCGCGCGCCTCGATGGCGATGGGCTGCGCGGGCCTGGCCGTGGGGCGGCGGGTGTTCACCTCGCCCCAGCCGATGTCCCTGGTGGCCGAGCTGGCCTCGGTCATCCACGCCGAAGACCCCGCCCAACTGGTGCCGGCCATGTCCGGCGCCGTGTCCTGACCCGCATCACCCCCTGGAGTCTGGCGTGAAGTTCGCCTGGATCGACCTCCGAACCGTCCCCGAGGCGCACCGCGAGTCCGTGGTCGACGCCGCCCTGCACGCCCGCCTGGCCGGGGTCGTGTCCGACGACCCGGCCCTGCTGGACACGCTGCCGCCCACGGTCACCCGGGTGCTGGTCGCGCCCGAGCCGGTGGACAGCCCGCACCTGGTCGCCGTCGTCGTGGACGACCAGGACCGGCTGGACCGGCTCACCGCGACCGCCGCGTTCGTGCAGGTCCGCGACGACCGGACGCTCAAGCTCGCGTGCAACGCGGCCGTCAAGCTGGAGCACACGCTGGTCGCGTTCACCGACCCGACCAAGATCCCGCTGGAGATCGTGATCGCCGCCGCCGACGGCGCGCCCGGCAAGCTGATCACGCAGGTCGCCGACCTGGAGGAGGCCGCGATCGTCCTGGACGTGCTGGAGCACGGCTCGGACGGCGTCCTGCTCGCCCCGCGCGACGCGGCCGACGTGTTCAACCTGGCCCGCCTGCTGGAGGCCAAGACCCCGCCGCTGACCCTGACCACGCTCACCGTCGACGGCATCGCCCACAACGGCCTGGGCGACCGCGTGTGCGTGGACACCTGCTCCCACTTCCGCGAGGACGAGGGCATCCTGGTCGGCTCGTACTCGTCGGGCTTCATCCTGTGTTGCAGCGAGACCCACCCGCTGCCGTACATGCCGACCCGGCCGTTCCGGGTCAACGCGGGCGCCCTGCACTCCTACGTGCTCGGCCCGGACAACCGCACCAACTACCTGTCCGAGCTGCGCTCCGGCAGCACCGTGCTGGCGGTGGACTCCGAGGGCCGCACCCGCAAGGTCACCGTCGGCCGGGCGAAGCTGGAGTCCCGGCCCATCCTGACCATCACCGCGCACTCGCCGGAGGGCGTCGAGGTCAGCCTCACCGTGCAGGACGACTGGCACGTCCGGGTCCTGGGTCCCGGTGGGAAGGTCCGCAACGTCACCGAGCTGCAACGCGGTGACGAGCTGCTGGGTTACATAGCGACCGAACAGCGGCACGTGGGCATCCCCATCGGCGAGTTCTGCAAGGAGACCTGACCCAGATGCGCGAGTTCGTCACCGACCTGCTGCGCCGCCACGGCGACGACGTGCCGGCGTTCACCCACGACCACACCGTGACGCACGGGCGGCTGCGGGAGTCCGTGGCCGCCGAGGCGGGCTTGTTCGCCGCGTCCGGGGTGGGGGAGGGCAGCACGGTCGCCGTCCAGGTGCCGCCCAGCTTCACCCAGTTGGAGGTGGTGCTGGCGCTGTGGAGCCTGGGCGCGCGGGTGGTCTCCATCGACCACCGCCTCAAGCCCGCCGAGGTCGAGGTGCTGCGCGACTTGGCCCGACCGCAGTACGTCGTCCGGGCCACCGGGCGCGGCGGCGGCGCGTTCCGCGAGCGCTACGAGCTGGTCACCGAACGCCGCCCCGAGGGCCTGCCCGCGCTGACCCGGCACCGCCTGGTCCAGTTCAGCTCGGGCTCGACCGGGACGCCGAAGGTCATCGGCCGCAGCACCGAGTCGATCATCCGCGAGGTGATGCGGTTCGGCGCGGCGGAGGGCATGACCCAGCGCGGCGAGAAACTCCTGCTGCTCAACGCCACCGCCCACAGCTTCGGCCTGATGGGCGGCCTGCTGCACTCGCTGGCGGCGGGCGTGCACCTGGTCTTCGCGGCCCGCCCCACCGCCGACGACATCCTGCACGCGGCGGCCGTCCACGAGGTCGACTTCGTCACCGGCCTGCCGTTCCACTTCGCCCTGCTGGCCCAGGCCGCCGACCGCCCCGCGCTGCGGACCGTGCGGGCGGCGTTCGCGGGCGGCGAGATGATGCCGCCGGAGGTCACGGAGGGTTTCGCACGGGCCTACGGTTTCCCGGTGGGGGAGTGCTTCGGCACCACCGAGACCGGGGCACTGACCCTGGACGTCACCGGCTCGTCCCGCCCGGCGGTCGGCAAGCCGCTGACCGACACCACCCTCCGGGTCCACAACGGCTTGGTGGAGGTCGCACTGGACGAGTCGCCGTACCTGCGCGACGACGGCACGGGTCGGTACGTGGACGGCTGGTTCCGCACGGGCGACCGCGGCGAGTTCGACACCCGAGGCGCACTGCGCCTGCTGGGCCGGGCGGACTCACTCGTCGTGGTGCAGGGCGCGAAGGTCGACCTGACCGAGGTCGAGGCCACTCTCCGTGCCCACCCGGGCGTGACGGAGGCGATCGCCGTGTACGACGGAGTGATCGAGGCGTACGTGGGCACGGAGAGCGACTCGTTGTCCGAGCCGGACCTGACCGAGTGGTGCCGCGAGCGCCTGGCGGACTTCAAACTGCCCCAGCGCGTCCACGTCCTGCGCGCCCTACCCCGAACGGCAGCCGGCAAGCTCGTCCGCAACCCGAAAGCCCTTGCCGCCGCGCGGTGAGGCAGGGGCCTGTGGCAGGGTGATCCGCGTGGAACAAGTAGTGCTGCTGGACGAGTCGGGCACGAGCATCGGCGTAGCCGACAAGGCCGAAGTCCACCACGCGGACACCCCGCTGCACCTGGCGTTCTCCAGCTACCTGTTCGACGGGGCAGGCCGCCTGCTGCTGACCCGGCGGGCACTGCACAAGAAGACGTGGCCGGGCGTGTGGACCAACTCGTGCTGCGGCCACCCGTCCCCGGGCGAGGACGCGGCATCGGCCGTCACGCGGCGGTTGGCGGAGGAGCTGGGCGTCACGGGCGTGTCGCTGGACTTGGTGCTGCCCAGGTTCCGGTATCGGGCCGTGATGGAGAACGGCGTGGTGGAGAACGAGATCTGCCCGGTCTTCCGGGGCAGGCTCGATCGCGACCCGGTGCTGAACGAGGACGAGGTGGACTCGTTCGAGTGGGTGCCGTGGGCGGACTTCGCACACGCGGTGCTGGCGGGCGTGCGCCCGATCTCCCCGTGGTGCCTGTTGCAGGTGGAAGAACTGGTCAAACTGGCCGACGACCCGTGGACCTGGCCCACAGCCCCTCTGACGGACCTACCGCCAGCCGCCCGCCCGTAATCTAGGGCGATGTCCCGCAAGCCTGCGCTGACGTTCGCCGGAGCCCTCCGCATCCTCGGCAAGCACGAGTCCGAGACAGTCGGCAAGCTGGACAAGCTGCTAGGCGGCACCATCCTCGCCGCAGGCGCGACGGCGGCGATCGGCAGCGGCGCGTTGGTGCCGGCGGCGCTGTTGGCCGCGGTGTGGGGTTGGGTCGACCAGAAGAACGAGGCCACCGGCTTGCTGCGGGGCTTGGTCGGGAAGCTGTCGGACCGATTAGCCGGCACCAAGGGCGTAGCCCGCCGCGACCTGATCATCGCCGCACACAGCACCATCGCGGCTGCCGCGTTCTTCGAGGTGCTGGAAGAACACGTTGGTCGTCGAGGGATGCGAAAGCTGGCCCTCACCGACGAGGAGCAGCGGTTGCTCACGATCGGCGAGCGGAAAGCCGCCACCCAGGATTACTACGACAGCCTCTACTGGTGGGTCATCCCCGCTCCATCGCCGTCGCGCGGGTTCAACGAGAACCTGACCCATCTTGCTCTCTGGGTCGAGGAGAAGATGGTCGAGGCGGCCGACTTCTTCAAAGGCCTCACCGCCGGTGCGAGCCTCGGCAGAGTGTTCAGCGGGACTTTCCGCGACCAGGTCCTGAGCCGCTACGAGTCGCACTACCTCGCGCTGGCGGAGAAGGCCCCGGAGTTCGCGTTGTGGGCGGCGCTCGGCGAACACGCCGCCACCAGACACCGCCTCGGAGAGTTGAACGCCGAGGTACACGCCGCCCTGGAGTCGCAAGGGCGGGCGCTCGACCAGGTGCAGCTCCTGCTCGGCCTGGTCTCCGACCGCGGTGCCGCCATCGGCCGGCAGCGCGCGGGGCTGGCCGGCGTCAACGCGGGCGTGCTCGGCCAGCTCATCGTGCCAAGCGACATTGAGCGCTACGACGCCGACGTCACCTTCCCCACGATCGAACGAGCCTTCGTCACCCCGCACTACCGGATGGCGGCTCACGACAGAGACAGTCGCCCCGCAGACGAGGGTTGGTGGTCGAACCAGCCGGTCGCGCGGGACCTTGAGCTGATGTTCGCCGCGCATTTCAGCTCGGCCGACTCGACGTCGTTGCCGATGCTGCTGCTGGGCCACCCCGGCGCGGGCAAGTCCATCCTCACGAAGGTACTCGCGGCACGGCTCCCACCGGAGGAGTACACCGTCGTCCGCGTGCCGCTGCGCAGCGTGTCGGCCAGCGCGCCGATCGCCGACCAGATCCAGCAAGCGTTGGACCTTGCGAGCAACAACCGGTTGCAGTGGCAGGCACTGTCCGACCAATCCGACACTGTCCTGGTGGTTCTGCTCGACGGCCTGGACGAGCTGTTGCAGGCCACGGACTTCGACCGCAGCGGGTACCTGCGGGAGGTCACGGAGTTCCAGCGCGTCGAAGGCGAGCAGAACCGGCCGGTAGCGATCGTCGTGACGTCCCGGACAGTGGTGGCCGACCGGGTGGACGTGGCGCCCGGCGCAACCGTGGTCAAGCTGGACGAATTCGACGACGACCAGGTCACCGCCTGGCTGGACGAGTGGCGTGCCGCGAACCTGACGGCGATCAGGTCGGGGACCATGCGCGAGCTGACCCCCGCCGAGGCGCTGCACCAGGCCGATCTGGCCAGGCAACCGCTGCTACTGCTCATGCTGGCGCTCTACGCCGCCGACCCCCAGTCGCCGCAGCTGGACGAAGGCCTGTCGAAGTCGGCCCTCTACGAGCGGATCTTCGACAGCTTCGCCCGGCGTGAGGTGCGCAAGCACGTCATGGGCCGGTTGCGCCCCGAAGAGTTGGAACGCCGAGTGTCCGAGCAGGTGTTCCGGCTCGCGGTCGCGGCACTGGCCATGTTCAACCGCGGTGTGCAGAGCGTGCGAGAAACCGACCTGCGGTCCGACCTCGCAGCGCTCACCGGGCAGGACAACCTGCGTGACGACGAGGGTGCCAGGCTGCTCGGCGAGTTCTTCTTCGTGCACGCGGCGGAAGCGACTATTCGGACCACGGAACGCGCCTACGAGTTCCTGCACGCCACCTTCGGTGAGTACCTGGTGGCCCAGCACGTCATGGGCGAACTGGCCGCCATGTCCAGCGCCGCCTACGGTGGCCGCTACCGCGACCGCGCCCTCAACGACGAGGTTCTGTTCGCCCTGCTATCGCATCATGCCTGGGCCGCGCGGCCATCTATCGGCGACTTCGCGAAGGAGCTCTTCGCAGCGATGTCGCCGGACGAGCAAGACCACGTCCGCCGGGCGGTGGTGGACCTGCTCGGGTCGTTCCGGCAGCGGCGACGCTCGACGGAGTACGACACCTACCGCCCGACACCGCTCGACTTCGTCCGGCAGCTCGCGGCCTACTCCGCGAACCTGACCACGCTGTCGATCCGGTTCAGCGACCCCGAGACCGGGTTCCCGCTGGTAGGGGCGTTCGGCGACGACGAACCTGAAGCGCTGGCGAACTGGCGCTCGACGTTGTCACTGTGGCGGTCCGGCCTGGATCCCGACAGCTGGCTGGCGCTGCTGTCCTCGTTGAACCTGGAGGGTGGCGCCACACTGGTCGACCGCGCACCGGAGTTCGCCTCCTTCGACATCCCCGGCGCGGACGAGTACTGGACCGCAAGGGTCCAGGGAGACGACTTGCACGCTGCCCGAATCCGCCGAGGGATGGCCCTGGTCGACAGATCGCGGTTCCACGAACCAGGGTCGACCTGGGCGGACGAGGTGCTCCCGCAACTGCAAGCCGCGGTCTTCTCGGGCAGCAACAGCGAAGCCTTCTCGTCGTTGATCGGCGACCCACCGGAGAACACGCCTCTCTCAGACGTCGAGGCCGTGGGGAGCGCGCTCGTCTTCCTCTTGCTCGTGCGTTCTCGCGAGCTGCCCCGGCTGTTCGTCATCAGGGCAGTGCAGAGCCTCGCCCACTACCCAGTGCCCTTCCAAATCAGCCCGCACGCCGTGCTAACCATCGCGTATGTTCACCCCGAGGTGCTGCTGCGCACCCCGAGGTTGCAAAACCCAGCCTTCTACTTCAGTGTGCGCGACGCGCTCCACGCGGTCTTGGATCATGGCAAGTACATCCTCGAATCCGCGTTGCGCGTGCAGTGGGAGGAGTTGCGAACTCGGCTCCTCGGCCAAGAGGCGCCCGAGCGGTACCTCTCCGACCCGTTGGGCGAGTTGTTCAGCAAGTGGTGATCTGAGAGAGCGCTCTCTCGAGGCTTGTCCCGGTCGTACCGGAACCTCCCACTTTCCTTGACTGATCCAGAACCACCGCCCTACTTTGCCGGTGAGAGCGCTCTCCCATCCTGCCTCGTACCACGCCTACGAAAGGGGAGTCGTGATCCCCACCATTCGCCGATGGCGTCGACTGGTCACCGCCCTCACCGTCCTCGCACTCGCCGCCACCACCGCCTCCTTCACCGCCCCTGCCGCCCAAGCCGCGCCCGAACTGCTGTCCCAGAACCGCCCGGTCTCCGCGTCCTCCACCGAGAACGGCGGTACCCCTGCCACCGCCGCCGTGGACGGCAACACCGGCACCCGGTGGTCCAGTGCCGCCGCCGACCCGCAGTGGATCAGCGTGGACCTCGGCAGTTCGACGGCCGTCAGCCAAGTCGTCCTCAACTGGGAGACCGCCTACGCCGCGTCCTTCCAGCTCCAGGCCTCCGCCGACGGCAGCACCTGGCAGACCGTCAGCACCCACTCCGGCACGCCCGGCACCCAGACGATCGCCACCTCGACCACCACCCGCCACCTGCGCCTCTACGCCACGGCCCGCGCCACCCAATGGGGTGTCTCGCTGTGGGAGTTCCAGGTGTTCGGGGTGCGCAACCCGACCAACGTCGTCCGCGTGGCCGAGTTCCTCGCCGACTGCCCGTTCAGCCACCGGCTCCCCGACGACCCGATCGTCGTCCCCAACCTGCCCGGCGCCTCGCACATGCACAGCTTCTTCGGCAACCGCACCACCAACGCCCACAGCGACGTCAACTCCCTGCTCGCGGGCACCAGCAACTGCAACCCCGGCGTCGACCTGTCCTCCTACTGGGTCCCGACCCTCTACGCGGACAACCAGCCGGTCGAACCCACCATCACCACCTTCTACTACCTGGGCGAAGGCGTCCGGGACGACGTGATCGCGCGGATCCGGCCCTACCCGCTGGGCCTGCGGGTCGTGGCGGGCAACGCCAAGGCCACCGCGCCGGACGCCTCGACCATCGCGCGCTGGTCGTGCCTGCACGCGGGTCACGTGGGTGCGTCCAAGGACTTCGTCAACTGTCCACAAGGGACCATGCTGGAGTCCTACCTGGACTTCCCGCAGTGCTGGAACGGCCGCGACCTCGACTCGCCGGACCACAAGAGCCACATGGCCTACCCGGTCAACGCCGACTGCCCGGCCACCCACCCCGTGCCCGTCCCCAAGCTGCGCCAGGTGCTGCGCTACCCGGTCAGCGGTGACCCGGCCCGGTTCCGCCTGTCCTCGGGCCCCGGGTTCACCATGCACGGCGACTTCTTCAACGCCTGGCCGGAAGCCGAGCTCGCCCGCCGGGTCCGGGACTGCATCAACCCGATCATCAAGTGCGGCGCGGACGGTCGGCCGTGACCAGGGTCCTCGCCGCGATCATCGCACTGGCCGCACTGGTCGTCGCCCCACCACAAGCGCAGGCCGAGTGCGGCACCGCCACCGCCGTCAACGCCACCGCCTCCTCCGTCGAGACCGGCTCGCCGTTCGTCGCCGCCAACGCGGTGGACGGCAACCCGGGCACGCGCTGGTCGAGCGCGTTCAGCGACCCCCAGTGGCTGCAAGTGGACCTCGGCACGACTAAGGACGTCTGCGGCGCGACCCTGACCTGGGAAGCGGCCTACGCCACGGCGTTCCGCATCCAGACCTCCACGGACGCCACCACCTGGACCGACGTCTACGCCACCACCACCGGCACCGGCGGCACGCAGAACCTCACCCTCACCGGCTCGGGCCGTTACGTCCGCCTCCACGCCACCGCCCGCGCCACCCAGTGGGGCGTGTCGCTGTGGGAGTTCGCGGTCCGCACCGGAACCCCAAGCACCACCGAAACCCTGTTGTCCTACAACAAACCCGCCACCGCGTCCTCATTCCAGGACGACGGCGCGTGCCCGGTCTGCACCCCCGCCAAGGCGCTGGACTTCAACCCGGCGACGCGGTGGGCCACCAGCGCCACCACGGGCTGGGTGGATCCGGGCTGGATCGCGGTCGACCTCGGGGCGCCGGCGCAGCTGAGCAAGGTCGTCCTGCAATGGGATCCCGCGTACGCCAGGGGTTTCCGCATCGAGACCTCACCGGACGGCACCAACTGGACGCCGATCTACACCACAACCACCGGCACGGGCTTCAAACAAACCATCCCCGTGACCGGCACCGGTCGGCACGTCCGCGTGAACCTCACCGCCCGCAGCGGCCCGTACGGCTACTCGCTGTGGGAGTTCCAGGTCTACGGCACCGGCGGCAACCCGACCCCACCACCACCCCAAGCCCCAGACCCGGGCAACCCGCTGCGCCTGGTGTGGAGCGACGAGTTCAACACCCCTGCCGGCACCAAGCCCGACGGCACGAAGTGGCGACCGGAGGTGGGCACCGGCCAGAACGCGGAACTCCAGTACTACACCAACAACAACAACGCGTTCACCGACGGCGCGGGCAACATGGTGCTGGAGGCCCGCCGCGAGGTCACGCCGGGCACCTCCTGCCCGGTCGACCCGGTCAGCGGCAGCGGGACGTGCCAGTACACCTCGGCCCGGATCATCACCGAGGGCCGGGCGTCCTGGACCTACGGCCGGATCGAGGCGAACATCAAGGTGTCCGGCACCAAGGGCCTGTGGCCCGCGTTCTGGATGCTCGGCACCGACATCTTCAAGGGCACCCCGTGGCCGGGCAGCGGCGAGATCGACATCATGGAACACCTCGGCCGCGAACCGAACACCGCCTACCAGACCATCCACGGCCCGGCGTACTTCGGCGGCGGCGGCATCGGCGCGGCGCGGGACATCGGCCAGGACTACGCGAACGCCTTCCACCTGTTCCGGGTCGACTGGAACAGCAAGGGGATCACGTTCAGCATCGACGGTGTGACGGTGATCTCCATCGACAAGGCCACCGTCGAGGCCACCCGCGGCCCGTGGGTGTTCGACAAACCCTTCTTCATCCTGCTCAACAACGCGGTGGGCGGGGACTGGCCCGGACCGCCGGACGGCACCACGGTGTTCCCGCAGCGGATGCTGGTCGACTACGTGCGGGTGTACCAGTGATGTGAAACGCGGGGCACCGTGCGCGGTGCCCCGCAGCCGGTATAAAAGCGGGCGTGGACCGCAGACCAGTCACCTTGGAGGAGGTCGCCCGGGTCGCGGGAGTCTCGCGGGCCACGGTGTCCCGGGTCGTCAACGGCGTCGCCACGGTGGACCGCGAGCTGCGGCAGGTCGTCGAACGGGCCATCTCCTCCACCGGCTACGTGCCCAACCGCGCCGCCCGCTCGCTGGTCACCCGGCGGGCGGGGGCGATCGGGCTGGTGCTGCCCGACGAGGACCGCACCGTGCACGACCCGTACTTCGGACGGGTGGTGTCCGGTGTCCTCCCGGTGATCCGGCCGCTGGGCGTGCAGCTGGTCCTGACCAGCAGCCACGAACAGGTGGTGGACGACATCCGGCAGGGCCGGCTGGACGGCGTGATCCTGATCCACACCCACGACGCCGACCCGCTGCCCCGGTTGCTCACCCGGGCGAACCTGCCGGTGGTGCTGGCCGCTCGTCCGGGCAAGCCGGTGCCGATCACCTACGTGGACGTCGACCAGGCGGCCGGCGCGGCGCTGGCCGTGGACCACCTGGTGGCCCGCGGGGCGCGGCGGCTGGGGACGGTGACCGGGCCGTTGGAGCGCACGCCCGGCCAGGACCGGCTGCGGGGCTTCCGCGAGGCGGTGGCCCGGCACGGCCTGCCGGAGCCGGCGGTGGTGCACGGCGACTTCACCCGCGAGGGTGGCGCGGCGGCGGCCCGGGAGCTGCCGGCGGACGTGGACGGGGTGTTCGTCGCGTCCGACCTGATGGCCTCCGGGGTGCTGCCGGTGCTGCGGCAGCGCGGGCGGCGGGTGCCGGAGGACGTGCGGGTGGTCGGGTTCGACGACAGCCCACCCGCGCTGGAGTGCGACCCGCCGTTGACGACGGTGCGGCAGCCGGTGGAGGACATGGCGGCCGAGATGGTCCGGTTGCTCGTGGAGCGCGTCGAGCGGCCGGACCGCCCGACCAGTTCCGTCGTGTTCGACCCGACCCTGGTGGTCCGCGAGTCCGCCTGACGCGCTCCCGACCCGAGGAGCGCGCGTGCGCCTGCTGGTGGCCTTCCTACTCCTGCTCACCGCGTGTACGGCCGAGCCGCCTGCCGCCGAGCCGCCGGCCGCCTTGAGCGCCACGGACGCGGCCTACGTCCAACTCGCCATCCCGCAAGCCGAATCGGCCCTGCCCCTGCTCGACCTGGTGACCTCCCGCGAGACCCCGCTGACCCCGTTGACCCGCGAGATCGCGGCCGACCACCGCGCCGAACTCGACCGCCTGCACGCCCTCCTCCGCGACCGCGGCCTGCCCTACCTGGACGAACACCGGGGTCACGACATGCCCGGCATGGTGACGGCCCCCGAGGTCACCGGGCTGGCCACCCTCACCGGCCCCGACTTCGACACACACGCGTCCGCCCTGCTCAAGGCCCACCTGGAGGAGTCCGCGGCCGTCGCGAGGGTGGAGCAGAAAGCGGGCGCGGACGCCGAGCTGCTGGCCCTCGTGGCCGACCTCCTCCGCGCCCGCGAAGATCACTTGGCCAAGCTGTCGATTCCCTGAACGGCGGAACACGAGCCGGTCACCGTCCGTTGAAGCCCGTTGTGCTGACCGTCGAACCCGCACCGACCCGTTCCCCGGCCCGCTTCGTCGCCTTCGGTGGCGCGTTCGCCATCGTGCTGACCGTCCTCATGGTCGGCCTGCTGGACGCGCACCGGCTCGCCACCACGGCCATCGGCCTGCGCCGCACCATCTCCGAGTACGCCCTCGGCCCCTACCGCTGGGTGTTCGACACGGCCGTGGCGCTGCTCGTGCTCGGGTCCGTGGCGATCCTGGCCGTCCTGGTGCGCCGGGGGATGACCAAGTGGTCCAGCGGCGGCGCAATCGCTTTCCTGGCGTGGTCCGCCGGGCTGGCGCTGGTCGTCGTGTTCCCCAAGCACAACTGGGCCGAGGGGCCGAGCGCGAGCGGCACGATCCACCGGGTCGCCAGCCTGGTCGCGTTCCTCAGCCTGCCGGTCGCGGCGATGCTGCTGGCCCGCCCCTGGCGGCAGGACGCCGTGTGGGGCGGGCACGCGCGGTGGGCGTTCCGGTTCGGGCTGCTCTCCGCCCTGGCCTTCACCCCGATCCTGTACGCCGTCCTGGTCCACGCCCTCGTGGGCACGCCGTGGTGGCGCGTGCTGCCGCTGGGCTACACCGAGCGGCTGCTGGTGGTGGTCGAGGTGGTGACCGTGCTGGTCCTCGCGGTGTGGGCGATCGCGGCGGCTCAGCCCTCGCACCGACTGACCGCTCAACCCTCGTACAGGCCGTCCAGGACCGCCCGGTAGCGGGTCTCGATCTCCCGGCGGCGCATCTTCAGGCTCGCGGTCAGGGTGCCGTCCTCGACGGTGAAGTCCTTGTCCAGCACGGCGAACTTCTTGATCGTCTCGTGCCGGGCGAGCTTGGCGTTGGCCGCCTGCACCGCGCTGCCCACCTCCGCCTCCGCGTCCAGGCCGGCCGGGGTGGTGTCCGGGTCGAGGGTGACCAGCGCGACGCAGTAGTTGCGCTGATCGCCGTGCACGAGGACGTGCCCGATGTACGGGCTCGCGGCCTTGAGCTTGCTCTCCACGTTCTGCGGCGCCACGTACTTGCCCGCCGACGTCTTGATCAGCTCCTTCTTCCGGTCGGTGATGCGCAGTCGGCCGGCCTCGTCCAGCTCGCCGATGTCGCCGGTGCGCAGCCAGCCCTCCTCCAGCGTGGCCGCCGTCTCGTCGGGCAGGTTGTGGTAGCCGCGCATGATCCCGCGCCCGCCGATGAGCACCTCGCCGTCGGCGGCGATGCGGACCTCCGTGCCGGGCAACGGCTTCCCGACCGTGCCGAACACGTGCTCGCCGGGCCGGTTGAGGAACGACGCCGCCGAGGACTCGGTGAGCCCGTAGCCCTCCAGGATGGTGATCCCCGCGTTGCCGAAGAACTGCCCGACCTCGGCGGACAGCGGCGCGGAGCCGGACACGAAGTACTTGATGCGCCCGCCGACCCGCTCGCGCAGCTTGCTGAACACCAGCTTGTCGGCGATCTTGCGGCGCAGCGTCCAGTCGGGGTGCTCGGCGACCGCCAGCGCCCAGTTGAACAGCTTCGCCTTCACCCCGCCCTCGGCGCGCATCGCGGCGACCACCCGGCTGTGGATCTTCTCGAAGATGCGCGGCGCGCCGGCCACGATGGTGGGGCGCAGCTCCTTCAGGTTCTCCGCGATCCGGTCCGCAGACCCGTCCACGGCGGTGGGCATCCCGGTGGCGATCATGGCGATCTGGAGGACCTTGCCGAACGCGTGCGACATCGGCAGCCACAGGAAGTGCAGGTCCTGCGGGGTGAGCACGCCCAGTTCGACCACGGCTTCGGCGGTGTAGAGCCAGTTGTCGTGGGTCAGCTCGACGCCCTTGGGGATGCCCGTGGTGCCGGAGGTGTAGATCAGCGTCGCCAGCCGTTCGGGGGACAGCTCGTCCAGCATGGCGTCGTAGTCGCCCACCTCGGAGGTCGGCAGGTCGTCGGTGGTGATCACCCGGGCGCCGCCGACCTTGTCCACCAGGTCGGCGTCCGCGACCACCAGCACGCTGCCCGAGTCGCGGATGACGTGCGCGGCCTCCTCGGGGGTGCTGCTCGGGTAGATCGTCGTGGTGACGCCGCCCGCCGCCAGCACGGCCAGGTCGGCGAGGATCCACTCCACGCTGGTCTGCGCCATGATCGCGACCCTGGCCTCGTCCTTCACGCCGAGCTGGCGGAAGCCCAGGGCGTGCGCGCGCACCCGCTCGCCGACCTCGCGCCAGGACAGCGAGGTCCACGTCCCGTTCACCCGGTGGCGCAAGGCCTCGGCGTCCGGTGTCGCGGCCACGCGCTCGCGCAGCAGATCGGGGATGGAACGGGCCATGACGACCTCCCAGCGGTGGAGCGGTGCTCTAGAGCGTTACTCTAGACCGCGTGCGGTCGACTCGTCAGCAGGCGGTGGTGGACGCGGCGCTGGCGCTGGTGGACGAAGGCCTCCCGGTCACCATCAGCGCGTTGACCGCGCGGTCCGGGGTGTCCAACGGCAGCATCTACCACCACTTCGGCAGCCGGGACGGGCTGTTCGCCGTCCTGTACGAGGAGAGCTTCGCCCGCTGCATCGCGGCCATGACGCCGGCGATCGAGCTGGCCGACACCGAGAAGGTGGTGCGCGGCATGGCCCTGCGCTACCTCGACTGGGTGGCCGCCCACCCCGGACGGGCGAAGTTCCTCTACACCGAGCCGCTCAGCGCCGATCAGGCCGCCAAACTCGCCACCTTCGCCCCCGTGGCCGCGTGGTTCGCCGACCGCATGGCCGAAGGCTCCGTCCGCACTTTTCCGTTGTGGGCCTTGGACCCCGTGGTGATGGGTCCCGCGCACGAGTGCGCCCGGCGGTTCCTGTTGGGCGCCTTCGACCTCGCCGAGGCACGCGAGGTGGTGGCCGATGCCGTGTGGGGCGCCGTCGCGCCCCTCTAGGGTGAGGACATGGCTTCCTGGGGCGACCTCGCCGCGTACATCCGCGACACCTACGACGTGATCTCCGAGGACGACGACGAGATCCGCATCCTGTTCAACTTCGAGCAGTTCGACGAGGACGACGAGCGGACCCAGGTGATCATCCTGGTCCGCGAGGTGCTGGACAAGCTGCACGAGTGGGTGCAGATCGCCTCGCCCATCGGGCTGGCGGCGAGCGTGGACCTGCACGCGCTGCTCGTCGAGGTGGGCAACTCCAGCATCGCGTGCGGCGCGGCGATCATGGGCGACCACGTGGTGCTGCGGCACTCGCTGCCGTTGCAGGACCTCGACATCCACGAGTTCACCGACCCGTTGACCCTCCTGGCCGGCACCGCGGACCAGTTGGAGGAGCAGTTCTTCGGCGGCGACAACTACTGACGGGTGAGACTTCGGTCCCACCAGTCGGTCGCTACGGATTTTCCAGCGATCCGTGGAAGGTGACCTGCTAACTTAGGCTGCCCTAAGGAGGTGGGTTCGCGTGTCCGCCGTCACCGAGTCCCTGACCGTGCAGGTCCGCGCCGGACTGGGGGAGTGGCGGCTGCACTCGGCCGTCCGCGCCCTGGCGACCCGCCACCCGGAACTGTCCGACGCCACCTCCTCGGCCCGACACGTGGACCACCACGACCTGGCCGACCAGACGTCCGCCGCCCTGACCGCGGCCGAGTCCCGCGCCGCCGCGCTCCAGGTCGTCTGGCTGGACGCCGGCGCCGAAGGCAGGCTGGTATTGGTGGCGCGCAAGGAGATCCTCGCTGTCCTGCCGTGGCACGTCCTGCTGCCCGAGTTGGTCGCCGAGTGGAAGGCCGCCACGCCGCGCGTCCCCGCGCCCGTGGGCTGAGGCTTCGTTCGCCCACGTGAACCGTTGACAGAACCCTCCCGTTGGTGCTGTGATCCCGGCAACAGATAGGAAAGTTTCTTAACTGTACCGCCGCCGATCCCGTCCATCCGATGTGGGAGGCACCCCCTGTGGCCATCCGATGGCTGAGCCCTCTGCTCGCGGCGACCCTGCTAGCCGCGACCACGACCGCCCTGGCCGAGCCCGCGGCCCTGGCGACCACCACCCACCAGGCCGAATCCGCGACGATCTCCAACGGCCTGGTCGAGTCGAACCACTCCGGCTACACCGGCACCGGTTTCGTCAACTACGACAACGAAACCGGCAGCTACGTCGAGTTCACCACCACCGCCCCGGCAGCCGGAACCGTCACCCTGACCTTCCGATACGCCAACGGCACCACCACCAACCGCCCGATGACCATCACGGTCAACGGCACAACCACGACGACCAACCTGGCCTTCCCGAGCACCGGCACGTGGACCACCTGGCAAACCGCCACCACCACCGCCACCCTCACGGCCGGCACAAACCGCATCCGAGCCACCGCCACCACATCCACCGGCGGCCCGAACTTGGACAAGCTGGACGTGGACACCGCCGGCACCCCACCCGTAACCGGCCGCCCCGCCGACATCAACGGCCAACTGCACGTCTGCGGCGTCAAGCTGTGCAACCAGTACGGAAAGCCCATCCAGCTGCGCGGCATGAGCACCCACGGCATCCAGTGGTACTCGCAGTGCATCAAGACCCAGTCCCTGGATGCCCTGGCCACCGACTGGGGCGCCGACATCCTGCGCATCTCCATGTACGTCCAGGAGGGCGGCTACGCGAGCGACCCGCGCAAGTTCACCGACATGGTGCACGGCTACATCGAGGAAGCCACCAAGCGCGGCATGTACGCCCTGGTCGACTGGCACCAGCTGGACCCGGGCGACCCCAACGCCAACCTGTCCCTGGCCAAGACGTTCTTCACCGAGATCGCCCAACGCCACCGCGACAAGACCAACATCATCTACGACATCGCCAACGAGCCCAACGGCGTGTCATGGGCAGGCATCAAGTCCTACGCCGAACAGATGATCCCGGTCATCCGAGCCCAGGACCCGAACGGCGTGGTCTTCGTAGGCACCCACGGCTGGGCATCCTTGGGCATCTCCGACGGCCGCACCGAGTCCGACATCATCAACAACCCCATCAACGCCGCAAACTTCATGTACACGTTCCACTTCTATGCGGCCTCCCACCAGGACGAGTACTTCGCAGCCCTGCAACGAGCAGCCACCCGCATCCCGTTGTTCGTGACGGAGTTCGGCACCCAGACCTACACGGGTGACGGCGGCAACGACTTCACGTACTCCCAGAAGTACCTGGACTTCCTGTCAACCAACAAAATCGGCTGGACCAACTGGAACTTCTCCGACGACTTCCGCTCAGGAGCAGTCTTCAAACAAGGCACCTGCGCCGGCACCACCTTCACCGGCACAGGCGTCCTGAAGCCGGCCGGCACCTGGATCCGAGACCGAATGCGCACCCCAGACAACTTCCCCACCAGCTAACCCCCACTCCCAACACACCCACCCACCGCCTGCCCGGACACCACCCTCCGGGCAGGCCCCAACCCTCCGCCCCCCCACACACACACCACCCCCATCGCGCGCAGCGCATGCTCTTCGGCGAAGCCGGCGAGTGGGCAGTCCGCCGAGGAGGACACAGCGCAACTTGGGCTTCTTGCTTGTGTCATCCCCGTATGGCCT